>NZ_JBTUJH010000070.1:0-6737 GCF_058343375.1 Alterinioella sp. | reverse complement strand
ATCCCTGATTATCAGGGGCTTGCGGCTTATCAGGCCGAGGGCGGCTATGCCACGCTGAGGCAGTTGCGGGCGACCGGAAACTGGCAGGATGTGCAGGAGAGCATGCTGGCTTCGGGGCTGCGCGGGCTTGGCGGGGCGGGCTTTCCATCGGGCAAGAAATGGGGCTTTGTGCGCGCCAATGCGGGGCCGCGTTATCTGGCGGTGAATGGTGATGAGGGCGAGCCTGGCACCTTCAAGGATCGTTATTACCTCGAACGCACCCCGCATCTGATGCTGGAGGGGATGCTGATCGCGGCATGGGCGGTGGAGGCCGAAACCTGCTTCATCTACATGCGCGACGAATACCCGGCTGTGCTGCATATCCTGGCCACTGAGATTGCGGCGCTGGAGGCGGCGGGCATCGTGGCCCCGGGATATATCGATCTGCGACGCGGCGCCGGGGCCTATATCTGCGGCGAAGAAAGCGCGATGATCGAATCGATCGAGGGCAAGCGCGGCATGCCGCGCCACCGGCCGCCTTTCGTGGCGCAGGTCGGCATCTTTGGCCGGCCCACATTGGTTCATAATGTCGAAACCCTGCATTGGGTGGCGCGGATCTGCCGCGAAGGGCCGGAGGTTCTGAACAGCGTGGAGAAGAACGGCCGCAAGGGGCTGCGCTCCTATTCCGTATCGGGCCGGGTGAAGACCCCCGGCGTGTATCTGCTGCCCGCAGGCTCGACCATCACCGATATCATCGCGGCCTGTGGTGGCATGGCTGAGGGCCATGTGTTCAAGGCCTATCAGCCCGGCGGGCCATCCTCGGGGCTGCTGCCCGCGAGCATCCATGACGTGCCGCTGGATTTCGACACGCTGCAACCGCTTGGCACGTTTATCGGCTCGGCGGCGGTGGTGGTTTTGTCCGACCATGACAGCGCCCGTGACGCGGCGCTGAACATGTTGCGGTTTTTCGAGGATGAAAGCTGTGGCCAATGCACGCCTTGCCGGGTGGGCTGCGAAAAGGCGGTCAAGCTGATGCAGGCCGAGAGCTGGGATCAGCCGCTGCTGGAGGAGCTCTGCGTGGCGATGGGCGACGCCTCGATCTGCGGTCTGGGGCAGGCCGCGCCGAACCCCATTCGCATGGTCGTGAAACATTTCCCGCAGGAAGTGTAGGGTATCAGCGCCGGGTGCCCAGAATGCGCTGCCAGAGCGTGCCGCCATAATAGCGCCCGGCCACGAAATACGCGGCAACAAGGGCAAAGAGCACGATAGCGGGAAAGCCCGACAGGGCAAAACCGTTCTCTGTCGTGTTGCCGGTCAGTTTGGCAATCAGGTATCCGCCGCCAAAAAATACGGTGATGAAATCGAGGATGCCAGCGCCGATGCGCCGCCCGATCGAGGCGCGGGGTCTGTCAGACATGAAGCAATCTCCTTTTTGTCAATCCGGCCAGCTTGCCGCATTTTCGCGGCGCTTGGCAAGGCGGTGGCGGTTCGGCACCATCTTCCATCTCGTCGCGCGTCGTATTAGGTGAAAGCACGTGCATTGCCCGCCGGAGGCCCGACCGATGTCTTTTTTCAGAAAACTCAAGGACCGGATGTTCAAATCCTCCGCCAAGCTGGATGCGGGGCTGGATGCGATCATCGAGGACGGTGCTGCGGTTGAGAGCGAGGCGGCCCAAAGCGCCGAGGAGCCGCCGGTTGCCGCGCCCGCAGCGCCTGCGCCACAATCGGTTTCCAGCCCGCGCGCGCCTGCGCCTGACATAGCGCCGCAACCTGCGCCTGACGTAACCGCAACGCCCGACCCCCCCGCCAGATCGGGGCTTGTCGGCCGTCTGATGGGCCGCAGCGCGGCACCGCGCCGGGCGCTGGATGACGATATGCTGGAGGAGCTGGAGGAGCTTCTGATCACCACTGACATGGGGGTCGAGACCGCGATGCGCGTCACTGCCAATATGGCTGAGGGCCGGTTTGGCCGGATGATGACGGCGGCAGATATCAAGGCGCTGCTATCGGCCGAGATTGCCCGCATCATGGAACCCGTCGCGCGGCCGATGCCGCTTTACCCCAAGAAACCGCAAGTGGTGCTGGTGGTTGGTGTCAATGGCTCGGGCAAGACCACCACGATCGGCAAACTGGCCAGCCAGTTCCGCGCCGCCGGTAAATCCGTGGTGATCGCGGCCGGGGACACGTTTCGCGCCGCCGCCGTCGAACAGTTGCAGATCTGGGGCGACCGAGCAGGCGTGCCGGTGCTGACCGCCCCCGAAGGCTCGGACCCGGCCGCGCTGGCCTTTGATGCCATGGTCAAGGCCGAGGCCGACGGTGCCGACCTGTTGATGATCGACACGGCAGGGCGGTTGCAGAACCGGGCCGATCTGATGGAGGAACTGGCCAAGATCGTGCGCGTGATCCGCAAGAAAGACCCCGACGCGCCGCATAACACGCTGCTGGTGCTGGACGCGACAACGGGGCAGAACGCGCTGTCCCAGGTCGAGATATTCCTCAAGCTCGCCGATGTTTCGGGCCTTGTGATGACCAAGCTGGATGGCACCGCCAAGGGCGGCGTGCTGGTGGCGCTGGCCGACAGGTTCGGGCTGCCGATCCATGCCATCGGCATCGGTGAACAGATCGATGATCTGGCCCCGTTCGATCCGCAGGAATTTGCCCAGGCGCTGACCGGCGCGGAAGGGTAGGGGATGGTCAAGCCGGTCTGGTCCGCTCTGGCAAGATCCGCGCCCGACCCGCCCACCGACGGACCCGGCATCACACCCGTTGCAACGCGCCGATAGATGAGCGCCTGGCTGATCTCCATTGCCGGAACGCCTGCCGGGGCCGTGCTGGCGACCGCGCTGGCGCTGCTGGCCGCCTTTTCGCACGCAATATTCGGCGCGCTTCAGAAAGGCCGCCATGATCCGCTGTTGTCGCGCGGCATCATTGATGCCTCTTACGGTGTGATGGCCGCCCCTGTGGCGCTGTTTGTCGTGCCCTGGCCCGAGCCGCATATGTGGCCGATCTTCGCCGGCATGGTGGTGATCCATGTCGGATACAAGGCGGCACAGATCGCCAGCTACCGGCGCGGGGCCTATACGGTCGTCTATCCGGTGATGCGCGGCACCGGGCCGCTGTTTGCCGTGATCGGGGCCTGGGTGATCTTTGACGAGGTGTTTTCCGCTGTTCAGTGGCTTGGCGTCGCCACGCTGCTGTCGGGCATTTTCGGGCTGGCCGCCTATAATCTGCGCACCATCACGCTGGCCCGTGAAACGCTGGTGCCGGCGCTGTGGCTGGCGGTTCTGACCGGTCTGTTCATCGCCGCCTACACCACCTATGACGCTTACGGTATCCGCGCCACGGCGGATCCGTTCACCTTTCTGGCCTGGTTCTTTTTCCTCGATGGCATGACCATGCCGGTCGTGGCGATCTATGCCTACAGGCGCATGGCCGCCCCGCCTGCCTTTGGCCCGCTGGCGTTGCGCGGGTTGATCGGCGGGATCGTGGCGGTGGTCAGTTTCGGCTCCATCATGCTGGCGACACGGCTGGATCAGGTCGGCCAGGCGGCGGTGCTGCGTGAAACCTCGACCGTGTTTGCCGCGCTGATTGGCTGGCTGATGCTTGGCGAACGGGTCGGTGCGCGCCGATTGGCATTGATGGGGTTGATTGCGGCGGGCGCGGTGATAGTTGAGTTAGGCGCATGAAGCACGAGGACCGGAATGGAAGAGCATAAAGTCAACCCGACCCTGAAATTCGCGCTGGAGCTTGGCCCGCCGATCCTGTTCTTCATCGCCTATCTGTGGCTGAAGGATGAGACATTCACCCTTGGGGGCAGGGAATATGACGGGTTCATCGTGGTCACGGCCGGGTTTGTGCCGCTGCTGCTGGCCTCGATCGCGGCGCTTTGGAAACTGACTGGCAAGCTCAGCCGGATGCAGATTTTCACCGCAATTCTGGTGGTGGTGTTTGGCGGTCTGACCGTGTGGTTTGACGATGAGCGGTTTTTCAAGCTGAAAACCACGCTGGTCTACTCGTTTTTCGTCGTGATTCTGGGCATTGGCCTGTTGCGCGGGCAAAGCTGGCTGCAATTCGTGATGGGCGAGATGATGCCGATGCGCGATGAAGGCTGGATGATCCTGACGCGCCGTCTGGTCGCGGCTTTTGCTTTCATGGCGCTGGCCAATGAGATCGTGTGGCGCACCCAGAGCACGGAATTCTGGGTCACTTTCGAGACCTTCGTGCTGCCCGGCTTCCTGTTTGCCGTCTTCATGTTTCAGGCCAAGCTCTTTGAGCGTTACATGATCGCGCCCGGGGGCGAGGACGAACAGGGCTGAGGGTTATTTCCCCCGCCGCGGCGGCGCGGGTTTCTTCACCACCCGTTTGGCCCCCGGTCGTTTCGGCCTGGGCTTTGCCTGGGCATGGCCTTCGGGCAGCGCGATGCCCAATTGATCACGCAGAACCTTTGGTTTGATTTCCTCAACCATGCCGGGTTTCAGATCATTCAGCCGGAAGGGGCCATAGCTGACCCGCAACAGCCGGTTCACCGTGACGCCAATTTCGGCAAAGGCGCGCCGGATCTCGCGATTCTTGCCCTCGCGGATGCCCACGGTCAGCCAGGCATTGGCCCCTTGCTGGCGGTCGAAGCTCACCTGCATCGGCTGGAATCTCTCGCCATCCGATGTCACGCCCTTGCGCAGCGTATCCAACAGCGCCTCAGAGGGGCTGCCCTTGATCCGCACCCGGTATTTGCGCAGCCATCCGGTCGAGGGCAGTTCCAACTGCCGCTTGAGGCCGCCATCATTGGTCAGCAAAAGCAGCCCTTCGGAATTCAGATCAAGCCGTCCGACACTCATCACCCGCGGCAGATCTTCGGGCAGCGTATCAAACACCGTCTGGCGGCCTTTTTCATCGGCAGCCGATGTCACCAGCCCCGCGGGCTTGTGGTAAAGCCACAGGCGGGCGCGTTCGGGTTCGGCCACCGGTTTGCCATCGACCACGATCTTGTCGGCCTGCGTTACATTCAACGCCGGGCTGTCGATCTTGCGGCCATTCACCGTGACGCGGCCGGCTTCGATCATGCGTTCGGCTTCGCGGCGCGATGCGATACCGGCGCGCGACAGAACCTTGGCGATGCGGTCGCCTTTTGGAATATCCTGAGTCATGGCCCCGGAGTTAGCGGTTTGTGGCGGTCGGGGAAAGCGGTAAGAGCGGGTCATGAGCAGCTTCATCAGCCATATGGATGCCGCATTGGCCGAGGCGCGGGCGGCGGCGGATGCCGGCGAGGTGCCGGTGGGCGCGGTGATCGTCGGGCCGGGTGGCACGGTTCTGGTGCGCGCCCGCAACAAGATGCGCGAGATGTGCGACCCCACGGCCCATGCCGAGATGCTGGCCATCCGGGCGGCCTGCGCGGCGCTTGGGTCGCAACGTCTGACGGGCTGCGATCTTTACGTGACGCTGGAGCCATGCCCGTCCTGCGCGGGGGCCATTTCGGCGGCCCGTATCGCGCGTCTGTATTATGGCGCGTCCGATCCGAAATCAGGCGGCGTGGCGCAGGGCCCGCGCGTGTTTGACCACGCCCAGGCGCATCACAAGCCCGAAATCTATGGTGGCATCGGCGAGGCCGAGGCGGCGGAGCTGCTCAAGGATTTCTTTGCAGAACGGCGGTGAAACGCAATTTCGAAATTGCGTTCAAGGCGCGTCGACGCGCCTTTCCCCGGTTATAATTCAATCGCCTGCATCACCTCGGGCTCGATCACATCGACACCGGGCAGGCCCGCCGCCAGAACCGCTGCCGATTGCTCCAGGATCGGGAAGGTGCGGTAATGGCAGGGGATCACCGTTTCGAACCGGAAAAACCGTTTTGCCGCATAGGCGGCGCGCTTCATATCCATGGTGAAATGCCCGCCCGCCGCCAGAATGCCGATCTGGGGCGCGTGCAGATCGTTGAAAACCTCCATATCGGCCATCACATCGGTATCGCCTGAGACATAGATGGTCTTGCCCTCGCCCGCGATCATGAAGCCGCATTCGGTGCCGCCATAGCGGGGGCCTTCGGCGGTGGCGAAGCTGGAGGAATGGACCGCGTTGACCATCGTGACCTGCACGCCCTCCAGATCGACGGTGCCGCCCTTGTTGAACCCCACCGTTGCGATACCCTCATGCTCTTCCCAATGGCTCATCAGATCATATTGCCCGAGAACCGGGATGCTCAAGGTCCGCGCCAGATCGAGCGTATCGACCACATGGTCAAAATGCGTATGCGTCAGCAGGATATGCGTGGCCCCTTGGGTGGCCTCGGCCTTGCGGGTTTCGGGAAACATCGGATTGCCGGTGAACCAGGGATCCAACAGCAGCACCTCTCCGCCGATCTCGATGCGGAAACTGCCATGTCCCAACCAGATGATTTTCATCGCGCCTCTCCCTGATCTGATAGCGTCGGGGCCAGCGTAGCGGTCGCGCCGGGCCGGGCAAAGCCAAAACCTGAACCGGGGCGCTTGCGGCGCGCCGCTTGCGGCGATAAACCCGTGCCCGATCAGAGACCCCCGAAAAGGCGAAGTGAACCCGATGTCGATTGATACTGAGACCGCCGCCCGCGTCGCCAAACTGGCGCGCATCAAGGTCGAGCCCGCGGACCTGCCGGCGCTGGCTGCTGAGTTCAACGCCATATTGGGGTTCATCGAGCAGTTGGGCGAGCTGGATGTGGAGGCGGTCGAACCGATGGTCTCGGTCACGCCGATGCGCCTGAAACGCCGCGCCGATGTGGTGACCGATGGCGA
>NZ_JBTUJH010000069.1:0-92359 GCF_058343375.1 Alterinioella sp. | reverse complement strand
AATGGTTTCGGTGACGAAATACTGGTGTTCCGTGGGCAATAGCGGCAGGGTCACCCCCGCCATCGCCGCCACTTCCCGGCCCCAAAGCCCGGCCGCATTCACCACCCAGGGCGTGCGGATATCGCCCTTGTCGGTGCGCACAATCCAAGTGCCGTCAGGCTGCGCCTCGGTGCCGGTAACCGGCGTAAACCGGTGAATCTCCGCGCCGCGCTGCCGGGCACCCACCGCATAGGCATTGGTCACGCCCGAAGGGTCAACATTGCCGCCGTCGGGTTCAAACATGATGCAGCGGATACCGTCATAATTGACCAGCGGATGCAGCCGCTCGGCCTCATCGCGGCTGACCTCATGAAAATTCATCCCATAGCGCCGCGCCTTGGCTTCCTGCAACCGCAACTGATGCTCACGCGCCTCACTCTGCGCCAGATAGAGGCTGCCGGGCTGAAACACACCGCAGCTTTGCCCGGTCTCGGCCTCCAGCTCCTTATACAGGTTCATCGTGTAATGCTGCAGGCGGCTGATATTGGTGCTGTCATGCAGCCCGTGAATATTGGCCGCCGCGTGCCAGGTCGAACCCGATGTCAGCTCGGACCGCTCCAGCAGGACCACATCGCTCCAGCCAAGCCTGGCCAGATGATACAGGATCGAGCAGCCGATGACGCCGCCCCCGATAACCACCGCCTGGGCATGGGTTTTCATGAAATTCTCCGCGATGCGCGCATCCCCGTTGACCCGCGCTTCGCCTCCCATCATGGGCAAAGCGGGCCGGTCAAACCTGCCGGTTTCCGACCCGATCTGGCCTGTTTTGACATGGGGGGCACGTGGCAGGAGCAGCACACGCATCCAAAGGCCCGCGCCTGCGCTGGTTGATCCGCCACCAACACTGGGAAAGGGGATCTGGTGGCGGTGCAGGGACTTGAACCCCGGACACGCGGATTATGATTCCGCTGCTCTAACCAACTGAGCTACACCGCCACTGAGCGAGGCATCAGCTAAGACAGCGCATGGCCCCCGTCAACCGGAAATTTACACTTGGGCGCGCCTCAGCCGCCCCACCAATCAAAGAAATCATCGCCCGCGCGCGCGCGCATCCGCCGCGCCATATCCTGCCCCGCCGCTTCGCCATCTGCTGCCGGCACCGTCACGTCATCGGCAATCACCTCGGACCCGTCCGGGCGCAGGATCTCGCCCCTCAGCCGCAGGCTGCCGCCCTCCAGGGTCGCCAGCCCGGCAATCGGTGTCTGGCAGGATCCGTCCAGCCCCGCCAGAAACGCCCGTTCGGCCGCCAGCCGCAGCCCGGTCTCCCGGTCGTGGATCGCATCCAGCATGTCGGCGGCGCGGGTATCCCCTTCACGCCGCTCGATGCCAATCGCCCCCTGCGCAACGGCAGGCAGCATCTCGTCCGGCCCCATTGCCACGCGGGCAATCGCCGCCATCCCCAGGCGCCGCAATCCCGCCATCGCCAGAAAGGTCGCATCCACCACGCCCGCTTCCAGCTTCTTCATCCGCGTCTGCACATTGCCACGAAACTCGACCAGTTCCAGATCGGGCCGCCGCGCCATCAGCTGCGCCCGCCGCCGCAGCGACGATGTCCCGACCCGCGCGCCCACAGGCAGCGCCTCCAGCCCGGCATGGGCCAGTGAAACGAACCCGTCCCGCACATCCTCGCGCGGCAGATAGGTCTGCAACACCAGCCCCTCGGGCTGCCCCACCGGCATATCCTTCATCGAATGCACCGCTATATCGATGCCACCCGCCAGCAGCGCCTCCTCGATCTCCTTGGTGAACAGCCCCTTGCCACCGATCTCCTTCAACGGCCGATCGGCCGCGATCATCGCCCGGTCATCGCCGGTGGTCCTGATCACCACGATCTCGAATGCGGCACCTGGCAGGTCAAAACCCGCGGCCAGCCGGCGCTGCGTCTCATCCGCCTGCGCCAAGGCCAAGGGCGAGCCACGAGTGCCGATTTTCAGCGGTGAAGACGGCGTGGGAAGATGCGAATTCATGGCTGCTTCCTAGTCCAACAAACCCCCAAGCTGAACCCCCTCCGCTTCTTCTTTGCAAAAATACTCATCTTCGACCGGCGGCAAAGCCACCGCCGGTCTGGCCGCGCGGCACGCGCGTCGAAACCGCCCGATCCCGCGCGCCCCCGCTTGACACCGGCCGCCGCCCGCGAAACACCAATACTGAACCACCGGAAAGGACAGTCCCCATGACCAAGACCCTGCTGCGCGCCCTTGCCGGTGAGACCCTGCCCACGCCGCCGGTCTGGATGATGCGGCAGGCCGGGCGTTACCTGCCCGAATACCGCGCGACGCGGGAAAAAGCCGGCGATTTCCTGTCGCTATGCTACAATCCCGACCTCGCCGCCGAGGTCACCCTGCAACCGATCCGCCGTTACGGTTTCGATGCCTCCATCCTGTTTGCCGATATCCTGCTCATCCCGCAGGCGCTCGGGGCCGATCTGTGGTTCGTCACCGGCGAGGGCCCGCGCCTCTCGACCATTTCCGGTGCCGCTGACATGGCCCATTTCAAAACCCCCGATGACATCCACGACCGCCTCGCCCCGATCTATGAAACCATCCGCATCCTGACGCGTGAATTGCCCGCTGAAACCACCCTGATCGGCTTCGCGGGTGCCCCCTGGACTGTCGCCACCTATATGATCGCCGGACGCGGCACGCCCGATCAGGCCCCGGCCCATGCCTTGCGCCAGAGCGACCCGAAAACCTTCGACGCGCTGATCGACCTGATCACGCTGGCAAGTATCGAATATCTCTCGATGCAGGTGCAGGCCGGGGCCGAGGTCATCAAACTGTTCGATTCCTGGGCCGGGTCGCTCAAGGGCGACGCCTTTACCAACTACTCACTGAACCCGATCAAGCGCATCATCACCGCGCTGAAATCCCGTCATCCCGACCTGCCGATCATCGTCTTCCCGCGGGAGGCGGGCAGCAACTACACAGGCTTCGCCAAAGCCGTCGGTGCCGATTGCATCGCCATCGACACCAGCACCGATGCCGCCTGGGCCGCCCGCAGCCTGCAACCCGATGGCTGCGTTCAGGGCAATCTCGATCCGAAATTGATGGTCACCGGCGGCCAACCCCTGATCAATGAAACCAAACGCATCGTGCAGGCCTTCAAGAACGGCCCGCATATCTTCAATCTCGGCCACGGCATTACACCCGATGCCGATCCCGATAACGTGCATGTGATGCTCGAAGCGATCCGCAGTGCCTGACCCTGCCAATTCATCTTGGCAAAAATACCTTGGGGAGCGCGAGGGGTGAAACCCCTCGCACCGGTCGCCGCGCGCAAGCGCGGCGAAACTTCTCACTCCCTCAACGCAGGCAACCCCACGCCGGTAGACTGAAAACCGCCATCGCCAGCTTGATGGCAACCGGCCCGGGGCAGACGCAATTGGCCCGCTCACACCCATTTCACACCCATTTCGCCAGCGGCGGCAGGCTCATCAACACGGCATTCGCATCATGCCCGGTTGCCAATCCAAACTTCGTGCCCCGGTCATAGACGAGGTTATATTCCGCATAGAGCCCCCGGTGGATCAGTTGCGTATCTCTATCCGCATCCGACCACCCGGTATTCCGCCGCCGTTCCGTCACCGGCAGAAAGGCAGGCAGAAACGCGCGGCCTATATCCTGGGTCAGGGCAAAATCAGCCTCCCAGTCGCCGCTGTTTCGGTCATCCATGAAAATACCACCCACACCGCGCGCACGGCCCCGGTGCGGGATGTAGAAATACCTGTCCGCCCAGTCCTTCAACGCGGGATACAGATCCTCGCCATGGGGATCGAGATACTGTTTCTGGGTCTCGTGAAAATGCGCCGTGTCTTCTTCATATTCGATACAAGGGTTCAGGTCCGAGCCGCCGCCGAACCACCAGGCATGCGGGGTCCAGAACATCCTTGTATTCATATGCACCGCAGGGCAGTGCGGGTTCTGCATATGCGCAACCAGCGATATGCCCGAGGCCCAGAACCGCGGGTCCTCAGCCATGCCCGGCACGCCGCGCGCCGCCATCGCCTTTTGCGCCGCCTCGCCCAGGGCCCCGTAGACGGTCGAGACATTGACGCCGACCTTCTCGAACACCCGCCCGCCGCGCATCACGCTCATCAATCCGCCGCCCGCGTCGCTGCCATCCTCTGACGCGCGCGTGGTTTCGGTCACCTCGAACCGACCCGCTTCAGCGGCAGCTTCATGGCTATCCTCCAGCGCCTCGAACGCGGCCACGATCTGGTCGCGCAAGTCACGAAACCAGGCCGCCGCACGGGGTTTTCGGGCGTCAAACGGATCGGTCATATCGGGCACTCCTTCGGGTATCGGCGGGAATGTGCAGGACCGCACGCGCCGCGTCCAGACGCCATTGCGCAAATGTAGCGACACCAGTGCAGGAATGCCCGAAATCTGGCCTCTCCCGGCTAGTGCCTTGGAATCGTCACAATTCTGTCTGCGAATGTAATGGATTCACGACACCAATTCGAATAGGTTTGATTCAAAGCCGCAACAGACGGCATTTCGAGGCAGACAGAGCAATTTCGTGATTCGAAGACGGCTCCTCCTAACCCTTTTGGGGTTCTTTGCGTTATTTGGCGCATTCGTGACCGCGCCCGACGCGGCCCGCGCCGCGCCCTATGCTGCGATGGTGATTGATGCGCGCACCGGCGAAGTGCTGCACAGCCGAAATGCCGACGCCCGCCTGCACCCGGCATCGCTGACCAAGATGATGACGCTCTATATCGCCTTCGAGGCCATTCGCCTGGGCGAGATCACGCTGGACACGCCGGTCAGAATATCGCGCAACGCCGCCAATGAACCGCCCTCGCGGCTTGGCCTTCAGGCCGGATCAACCATTCGCCTGCGCTATCTCATCCGGGCCGCCGCCGTGCGCTCGGCCAATGATGCCGCAACCGCCATCGCCGAGGCCATCTCGGGGTCCGAGGCCGCGTTTGCCCGCCGCATGAACCGCACCGCCGAGGCGCTTGGCATGACGCGGACCACGTTTCGCAACGCCAACGGGCTGACCGAGGCCGGCCATCTCAGCACGGCGCGCGACATGACCACGATGGGACGGCGGATCTTTTTCGACTATCCGCAATATTACAACCTGTTCTCGCGCCGCACGGCGGATGCCGGTATCGCCACGGTGCGCAATACCAATCGCAGGTTTCTGGATGCCTATCGCGGTGCCGACGGCATCAAGACCGGCTATACCCGCGCAGCGGGCTTCAATCTTGTGGCCTCGGCCGAACGCGGCCAGGAACGGATCATTGCCACCGTCTTTGGCGGCCAATCAACGGCATCGCGCAATGCCCGGATCATGGAACTGCTGGATATGGGCTTTGCCCGCGCCCCGACGCGGGCCACAATCCGCAGGCCGGCGCTGCCCGTCTACAATGACCACGATACTGAAAATATCCAAGGCACCGCGCCCGCCGCGTTGGCGGTGGCCACCAGTCAAAGACCATCCCTTCGACCGCAAGTTGCAGAGAACGCCCCGGAAATGTCGGTCGCGTTTCTGGCGGCTGTGGAAAGCGCCGTCGAAACGGCCCTGACCGATCCGCCAGCCGAGGCGGTCGCGGAGGCGGTCGCGGAGGCGATTTCCGACCCGGCCGCTGACGCGCCGCATGTCGAACTTGCCGGGACCGATGACAGTGCCACCACGACCACCGCAGCCGAGGAGGCCATTGCCATCGTCGCGGCCATCACCGGCACAATCACGCCGCTTGACCCCGAACCGCCGATGACGCCCCTGCCGCGCCCCGAAATCATCGCGCTGGATTCAACCGAGATCGAGCTTGCGGTGATCAACCCCGATCCTGAGCCCCCGGCGCGCGAGATCGTGACCCGTGCATCCTCGACCGGGACCCGTCTTTACGGCGTCTCGCTTGGCCGCCACCCCAGCCGCAACGCCGCCGAGCGGCTGCTGCTGCAAACCGCACTCAGGGAACTCAGCACCTTTGGCGAGGCGTTGCGAAATGTGGTGAGCCGCCCCGGCGGTTATGAGGCCCAATTTGCCGGCATGACCCAGGACGCCGCGGAACGCGCCTGCGCGCGGTTGCTGTCGCGCAATGTGACCTGCACGACCTATGGGCCGTAAAACGCTTTGCGTTTGACTTGAATCAGCCTGACCGGCGAACGCGGTTGTTTCACAAACCCGGTCAGGGTGATCGCTCGTGCCTCGGATAAAACGCAAAACGCCGTAATCAGACTTTCGGTTTCTCGTCGTAATCGCTGCGCAGGATCCGGTTTGCGTCGCCATCGGGGTCGTCGAACTGCCCCCGGCGCAGCAGCCAGAAAAACCCCGCAAGACCGAGCCCGCCCATGAACAGGGAAACCGGGATAAGGATGATGAGCACGTTCATTTCGATGTGCCTTTCCGGGCCTATTTCAGCCGCAGCGCGTTCAGCGACACCGTAATGGAACTGGCCGACATCGCCAAGGCCGCCGCCAGCGGTGTGGCGAAACCGGCAATCGCGATCGGCACGGCCACCACATTATAGACGGTGGCGATGGTGAAATTTTCCCGGATCCGGGCCCGGGCCTTCACGGCAACCTCGAACGCTTCGGCGATCGGGGCCAGGTCTTGCCCAAGCAGCACCATATCGGACGCCACCCGCGCGGCATCCAGGGCCGATGCCGGCGAGATCGAGACATGCGCCGATGCCAAAGCGGCCGTATCGTTCAGCCCGTCGCCCACCATCAGCACCTTGGCGCCGGCTTCAGACAGCTCGGCAATCCGCGCCGCCTTTTCCTCGGGCAGCGCCTCGGCCATCACCTCGTCGATGCCGATCTCTTGCGCGAACCGGCGCACCGCGCCGCGCGCGTCGCCCGAGATCAGCAGCACCCGCAGCCCGTTGGCCTTCAACCCGCGCAGGGCCTCTGCCGCACCGGGGCGCAGCGAATCCGTGAATGTCAGCGCAACCGGCGCACCATCGCCGATTTGCAGGAAGGTCGCGGTGACATCGGGGGCCTCTGCCCCCACCCATGCCGCGCGGCCAAGGCGCACGGGTTTGTCCTTCCACATGGCCTCAACGCCGAATCCCGGCACCTCTTTCAGATCGGTCAGCGTGGCGGCGGGCCCCGTCAATCCCTTGACCAGAGCCTGCGCCAGCGGATGGGAAGACCCTTGCGCCAGCCCAAGCGCCACCTGGGCCTGCGACTCTGACAGCGCCTCCAGCCCCACCGGCTGCGGCGTGCCAAGTGTCAGCGTGCCGGTCTTGTCGAACACGACCGTATCGACCTCGGCCAGCCGCTCCATCGCGGTGCTGTCCTTGATCAACATGCCCTTGCGAAACAACCGCCCCGAAGCCGCCGTTGTCACCGCAGGCACGGCCAGACCAAGTGCACAGGGGCAGGTGATGATCAGCACCGCCGCGGCAATATTCAGCGCCACCCGCAGATCCCATGTGTAGAGATACCAGCCGACGGCAGCCAGCACCGCCAGAATATGGACCCCCGGCGCATAGAGCTTGGCCGCCTGATCGGCCAGCGACGTATAGCGGCTGCGGCCGCTTTCCGCGATCGCCACCAGATCGGCGATCCGGTGCAGCGACGTATCCTTGCCCGCCGCCGTCACGTTAACCTGCAACGGCCCGGTCAGGTTCACCTCGCCCGCCGAAACGACGCTGCCCGGCCCGGCAAAGGCCGGCAGGCTTTCGCCGGTCATCAGGGCGCGGTCGATCTCGGAATTGCCCGCCGCCACGATCCCATCCACCGGGATCCGCCCGCCGGGGCGCACCAGCACGACATCGCCGGGGACCAGATCAGCCACGCCCACGGTTTGCTCGACCCCGCCGCGCAGGCGCACCGCGCGCGGCACCTCCAGCGCGGCCAGTTCCTGCGCCGCGGACCGGGCCGAGGCCCGCGTGCGGTAATCCAGATAGCGGCCCGCCAGCAAAAAGAAGGTCAGCGATATGGCGGCGTCGAAATAGGCGTGTTCGCCCGACAGCATGGTTTCATACAGCGACGTGCCCACCGCCAGTATGATGGCCAGTGAAATCGGCACATCCATGTTCAGGCGTCCGGCGCGCAGCGCGCTCCAGGCATTCACGTAAAACGGTTTGCCGGTGTAGACGATCGCAGGCAGCACGATGGCGGCCGAAATCCAGTGCATCATGTCACGCGTGGCACCTTCGGCCCCGGACCAGACGGCCACCGATAGCAGCATCACGTTCATCATCGCAAAGCCGGCAACGGCCAGCCGCATCAACAGATCGCGCGCGCCGGCATCGGCCTCGGTCGTCGAAAGAATCCCGGGATCCAGCTCATGCGCCTCAAAGCCCGCTTGCGCCAGGACACCGACCAGATCTTGCGCTGTCACGCCGGCATCCGCCACAACCGCCGCGCGTTTCAGCGTCAGGTTCACCCGCGCCGAATTCACGCCCGGCGCGGCTTCCAGGGCCCGTTCAACAGCCGAAATACAGCCCGCGCAGCGGATCGTCGGCAGCGACAATATCAGCCGCGCATCGACCGGGGCGACAGCACTGACAGGGTGGGCAGCGGGGCGGGGATGATCGGCGGTAGCGGTCAAGACCGGGCTCAATTCGGCAAGGTAAAGGTGATGTTGCGGCGATAATCGGTCCCGTCCTGCGCAATAGCTGTCAGCCTGAGCCGCCAGCGCCCCGGCGAAATATCGACCGGTGCGGTATAGGCCACGCTGCCGGGGGTCAGGTCCAGTATCTGATCTTCGGTCCGGTTGGTTGGCCGGGTCAGCAAGGCCTGAAATTCGGCAGGATCGACCAGCACGCCGTCGCGATCGACAAGGCCGAGCGTCAGCACTCCGGCATCGATATCGACCGAAACCGTCGCGGTCCAGCCAAGCGCCTCCTGTGCGTCGCGGCGGATATTGAAATCCTGGCTGTCAGCATAGGACGAGGGAACCTCAAGTCCCGGAAACGTGGTTACCGCCTGATACGCCATGTAAAAATTGACACCAAAGACCGTGCCAAAAAACGCGACAAATATCATCAGAGCCTTGCGCCCGGTCAGTTCACGGCCCGAAGGCGGAGTTTCGTTCTCTGACATTCCTATTGCCCCTCTCGGCCGTTGAAAACTGTGTCCTGATAGGTCCGTATACCACTTAACTCGTCTTCGACCCAGAACCGGAAACCGGTGCTGGCGGCGCTGGCGGCCGGAGAACCCGGAGGGCTCGTCACATAAACGCGCTGCAATCGCGTGCTATCGACGGGCACCGTCACGCTGGTCCCGTCAGAGCCTTCCAGCGCGACCTCCAGAGGCGCATCGGAGGTCACGGTGATTTGAAATTCACGGTCTTCATTCTGCATGTTCATCAGCCGCAAATCATAGGTGTTGCGGATCGTGCCATCGCTCAACACCACATATGTGGGGTTGCGGATGGGCGACACGGTGACATCGATCGGAGAGCGCACAAAGAGCAAGACCACAAGAGACACGCCAATGGCCGACCACAACGTTGTGTAGATGATCGTGCGGGGCCGAAATATATGCTTCCAGATCGATTTCTTCGGGTTTCCGGCGCGCTCGCTGGCCTCGTCGGTCAGCGCCATATAGTCGATCAACCCGCGCGGCTTGCCGATTCTGGCCATGATGTCATCGCAGGCGTCGATACACAGCGCGCAGGTGATGCATTCCATCTGCTGCCCGTCGCGGATGTCGATGCCGACAGGGCAGACATTCACGCAAGCCATACAGTCGATACAATCGCCAAGCTGATCGGCATCCGCGCCCTTGCGATGCTTGCCGCGCGGCTCGCCCCGCCACTCACGATAGGCCACCGTGATGGTGTCTTCGTCCATCATCGCGGCCTGGATGCGCGGCCAGGGGCACATGTAATTGCAGATCTGTTCGCGCATGAAACCGCCGAACACAAAGGTGGTGGCGGTCAGGATCGCGATGGTCGTATAGGCGACCGGATGGGCGTTCAGGGTCACCAGATTGACCGCCAGCGTCGGTGCGTCGGTGAAATAGAACACCCAGGCCCCGCCCGTGGCCATCGCAATCAGCAGCCATATCGTCCATTTGGCAAACCGCAGCCGGGCCTTGCGGAGATTCCAGGGCTGCTTCAACAGCCGCAGCTGTGCGTTGCGGTCGCCCTCCACCCATCGTTCGACATGCACGAACAGGTCGGTCCACACGGTCTGTGGGCAGGCATAGCCGCACCAGACCCGACCAAGGGCCGAGGTGAACAGAAACAGGCCCAACCCCGCCATGATCAGCAAGCCGGCCACGAAATAGAACTCATGCGGCCAGATTTCGACCCAGAAAAAGAAAAAGCGCCGACTTGCCAGATCCAGCAACACCGCCTGATCGGGCAGCGACGGGCCGCGATCCCAGCGAATCCACGGCGTCAGGTAATAGATCCCGAGCATCACGCTCATGAGGATCCATTTCAGGTTGCGAAAGGCCCCTTTCACGCGTTTGGGGATCACCGGCTCTCGCGCGGCAAAGAGGCTTGGCGGCTGCTCGCTGGAACTCATGGGGCTGTGCGCTCCTTTGGTATGGCTGTCGCCATGTCGCCTTCTAGGGGCGCCATTGGAGTGCAGCCTTGACGCAGATCAAGTCAATCCCGGCAAATCCCGGGCGTGGGGGGGCAAAAGATTTATCTGTGGTATATGTTTGATGTGCAAATGTTGATTTCACCGCGACAAGGTGTCTTTGTCTGATTTCCTCCGCTGTATGTGCCATGCTGTCCTGGCCGCCGCGCAGGCGTGCGCCAAGACAAGGGGCCCAGACCATGGACAAACGCCATCCAGAGCCCGAGCAGGAATTTTCTGCCGCCGAAATAGGTGCCATCGCGCATCTTTATCGCGGCGAGGTCTATCGCAGCACGATCTGGCGCACCCGGCTGGATACGACGACGAACTGGGCCGTGGTCACGCTTGGCGTGGCGCTGTCGATTTCTTTTGCGTCACCCGAGGCATCGCCCCTGCCCTTGTTGCTGGTCGGCATTCTGATGCTGCTGTTTCTGGCGCTTGAAGCGCGGCGATATCGTTACTTCAATGTCTGGCGGGCGCGCTCGCGCTGGCTTGAGACGCATTTCTACGCACCGATGCTGCGCGATGGCGGTGATCTGCATACCGAGGAAAACTGGCAATCCGTGTTGGCCGAGGATTATCTGAACCCGCAATACCATATCGGCTTTGTCACATCGCTGGCGCGGCGGGTGCGGCGCAACTATGTCTGGATCCTGCTGATCCAGGCCACCGCCTATGTCGGCAAATTGATGATCCATCCGGTTCAGGCCGAAAGTGTGAGGGAAGTCATCAACCGCGCCGATATTGGCCCTGTCCCGGGCGAAGTGGTGCTGTTGATCGGGGCGCTTTATTGCGGCGGTCTGGTGGCTCTGGCAATCTGGGTGTCGCTCAGCGACAAGGCCCGTATCCGCCTGCGCGGCACCACCGGCGGGCAGATGGGCTGACGCGAAAACCGCCGCCCGGTCTGGGCCACAGATCAGTAATTTGTTATAAGGCCGGGGGAAAGCAGATGCCGGTTCTGTAGGAAACGCGCGAACAGGACCAGAACCGGCATCTTGACCGGTGACCCGGGAAGGGTCACCGGATTTCGTATCGGGGATTATTCCCCGCCGCCACGTGAGTGGACATAAACCGCGACCGAGCGAAGTTCGGCCTCGGTCAGACGACCGGCATCCGAGGCTTCCGCCGACCAGGGAGGCATCACGCCAAACCGGGCGTTGCGCACGGTTTCTTCCAGCGCTGCCGTGTCGCCACCATAAAGCCAGATTGCATCGGTCAGGTTGGGTGCCCCCAGAAACCTGTCACCCGAGCCATCATCCATATGGCACGCGGCGCAATTGTTCAGAAACACGTCCTCACCGGCGGCGGCCAAGGTCGGTTCAAATTCCTGGCCCGAGATATTGCGCACATATTGCACGACCTGGTCGATTTCCTCATCGTTCAGGATGCCCTCAAAGGCGGTCATCTCGGAATAGCGGGCATTGATGTCATCCTCATTCCGGATGCCGTGGCTGATGGTATAATAGATCTCGTCGAGAGACCCGCCCCACAGCCAGTCATCATCCAGCAGATTGGGGTAGCCAACCGAGCCGTCTGCGCCCGATCCGTGGCATTGGGCGCAAAATGTGCGGTAAATCGCACCGCCACCCTGAACCGCGTAATTATAGAGGTCGGGGTTGTCATCGGCATTCAGCGCCGCCAGTTCCACACCCTCGATCCGGGCGCGCAGCGGGGCATTCATCGCATCGAATTCGGCGATCTCGGCGGCAACCTCACCGCGCGTGGACCAGCCCAGCAACCCTGTGGTCGCCCCGTTTACCAGCGGCCAGGCCGGATAGAGGATGGTATAGATCACCGCCCAGAAAATGGTGATGTAGAACGTCCACAGCCACCAGCGCGGCATCGGGTTGTCAAATTCCTTGATCCCGTCCCAGACATGGCCCGTGGTTTCGGGGTCGCCCTCTTGCAGGATCTGTTCTTCGGGGTGCTTTTCCTCAGGGGCATTTTCTTCGGTCATTGCTGCGCCTCCGTGTTCTGGGCGTCCTTGCCGGCGACCCGCATCGACCGGGCCGGTTTGTCGTCATTGCGAAACGGGATATTGGCCGTGTCCTTGTAAACCCGACCGCTGCCGGGTCGCAGCACGAACACGATCACGATGACAAAGACCGTGAACATGAACAGCAATCCCCAGCTTCCGGCAAAGATCCGCAAGACTGTATAGGTATCTTCCATCTCAGGGCCCCCTATCGGCTTTCGTCAGGCGTGAAGGTCGAGAAATCGACCAGCGTGCCCAACATCTGGAGATAGGCGATCAGCGCGTCCATCTCGGTCACCTCGGGGTTGCCATCGAAATTGCGCTGTTGCGCACCCGGGTAGCGTTCCACAACCGCGTCATCGCCGAAATCGGTGGCCTGCTGAACAAAATCATAAGCCGCCTGTTCGATCATCTCGTCGCTATAGGGCACACCGACAATGCGATGGGTTTCCATCAGATCGGCGATATATGTCGGCTCCAACACGTTGTCGGCCAGGAACCCATAGGGCGGCATCACCGATTCCGGGACCACCGATCGCGGATCGGTCAGGTGATCGACCTGCCATTCGTCAGAATAACGACCGCCCACACGGGCCAGATCCGGCCCGGTGCGTTTTGATCCCCATTGGAACGGATGGTCATACATCGATTCCGCCGCAAGACTGTAGGGACCATAGCGTTCGACCTCGTCCCGGATCGGGCGGATCATCTGGCTGTGGCACACATAGCACCCCTCGCGGATATAGATCTCGCGGCCCTGAAGTTCGAGCGGCGAATAGGGTCGCATTCCCTCCACGTCCTCGATCGTATTCTCCAGATAGAACAGCGGCACGATTTCCACGATCCCGCCGATCGACACAACCCCAAGGCTGAGCACCAGAAGAAGGGTCGCGTTGGTTTCGATTTTCTTGTGTTTGTCAAGAAATGACATCTCTCAGACCCTCCTTATTCTGCCGGCGTCGCGGCGGGGGCGGCTGCTGATGCAGAGACGCCTTTGCGCATGGTCATCCAAAGGTTGTAGGCCATGATCAATCCGCCCGACAGGAACATCACGCCACCCAGGGCACGCACCACATACATCGGGAACTTGGCCGCAACGGTGTCAGCGAATGAATTCACCAGGAAGCCCTGCGCATCAACCTCGCGCCACATCAGCCCCTCCATGATGCCGGTCACCCACATCGACGACGCGTAGAGAACGATACCGATGGTTGCCAACCAGTAGTGCCAGCTGACCAGCCGCAGCGAATACAGCCCCTGCCGGTGCCACAGTTTCGGGAACAGATAGTAGAGCATCCCGAAGGTGATCATGCCGTTCCAGCCAAGCGCGCCGGAATGCACGTGCCCGATGGTCCAGTCGGTATAGTGCGACAACGAGTTCACCGCCCGGATCGACATCATCGGACCCTCGAAGGTGGACATGCCGTAGAATGCGACCGAGGTCACCATCATGCGCAGAACCGGATCGGTGCGCAGCTTGTCCCAGGCCCCTGACAATGTCATCAGACCGTTGATCATGCCGCCCCAGGACGGCATCCACAGCACGACCGAGAACACCATGCCAAGCGTCGTCGCCCAATCGGGCAGCGCGGTATAATGCAGGTGGTGCGGACCGGCCCAGATATAAAGAAAGATCAGCGCCCAGAAGTGGATGATCGACAGCTTGTAGCTGTAAACGGGGCGTTCGGCCTGTTTCGGGATGAAATAGTACATCATGCCCAGAAAGCCGGCAGTCAGGAAAAAGCCCACCGCGTTATGGCCATACCACCACTGCGTCATCGCGCTTTGCACGCCGGCCATCACCATGACCGACCGCGACCCGAAAATCGACACCGGAACCGCCATGTTGTTGATGACATGCAGCATCGCCACGGTGACGATGAAGGACAGCAGGAACCAGTTGGCCACATAGATATGCGGTTCCTTGCGCTTCAGCAATGTGCCCATGAAGACGGCGAGGAAGGCGAGCCAGACGATGGTCAGCCAGATATCGACATACCATTCAGGCTCGGCATATTCGAGGCCCTGGGTAATCCCCAACACATAACCGGACGCCGCCAGAATGATGAAGAACTGGTAACCCCAAAAGACGAACCAGGCCAGATTTCCGCCCCATAGGCGCGCCGCCGTCGTGCGCTGAACGATATAGAAAGACGCGGTGATCAACGCGGTGCCGCCAAAGGCAAAGATAACCGCCGATGTGTGCAACGGGCGCAGCCGACCGAAATTCATATACCCGCGAGCCCAGTCAAAATTGAGATCCGGATAGGCCAGTTGGAAGGCAATGAACGTGCCGACCAGAAATCCGACAACGCCCCAGAACACCGTCAGAATGGCCCCGACCCGGATCGGCCCGTCCATATACTCGGTTTCCAGAATTTCCGCCGATACCGGTTCATCCGTGCGGCGCAATTGCCACAGGAAAAGCCCCCCCGCCGTGACCATCACCAGGATGGCGTGAACCATATATCCGAAATCGCGCGCGTAATTGGCCACGATGGCCGCGAGAATCACAATCACCGCGAGAATCAATAGCTTTAAGTATTCAAACATAGACGGTCCCTTCGTCCTGCGCCGGTTCCGGCGTCAATTGCCATCCGAAGCTGTTTCACTCGCCCCGTCAATCGCGCAGCTTGGCAATCGGGGCCTTGATCCATGTCAAGTTGCAACCAACTTGATGTTGATGCAAGTCAATGCGATGTCGCACGTAACGGTATAGTCAGGGGCATAGCCAAAAGAAGGACCGCGAACATGGCCTATAAAAGCATTCTGACAATCCTCACGGATATTGATGACGTTGCACCGGTTCTGGAGGCTGCCCTGCCCTTCGTTCGGGCCGAGGGCGCACATCTTGACGTTCTCTGCCTGGGCGTTGACCGCACCCAGACCGGGTATTATTTCGCCGGGGCCACGGCCATCATCCATGATGAAACCCTGCTATATGCCCGCACCGAGGCGACCGCGATGGAACAGGCCGTGCGCGACCGTCTAGCCAGGACTGAAATCGCATGGGGGGTCGAGGCGCTGGTGGCTCAAACCGCCATGGTGGCCGGTCTGGTGGCCCGCCGGGCCCGTTTTTCCGATCTGGTGATGTTGCCCAAACCATATGGCACCAACCGCACAGCCGATGCGCCGGCGGTGGTCGAGGCCGCGTTGTTTCAGGGTCAGGCCCCGGTTCTGGTGCTGCCGGGATCGGATGCGCCGTCAAAGGCCCCGGCCCGCGTCGTCGTGGCCTGGAATGAGAGCGCCGAAGCGCTGACCGCAGTGCGCCGCGCCATGCCGCTGCTGCTGGCCGCCGATCTGGTCAATATCCTGATCATCGACCCGCAGCGCCACGATGCCACGGCCGCCGATCCAGGCATCGAACTGTCCAAGATGCTGACCCGGCAAGGTGCCAAGGTCGAAATCTCCATCATCGCGCGCACCCTGCCGCGCGTCTCGGACATGATCGAACGCCATGTGCAGGATCAGAACGCCGATCTGCTGGTCATGGGGGCCTATGGCCATTCGCGGTTCCGCGAGGCCATTCTGGGCGGGGCCACCCGCAACCTTCTGGAACAGGCCAGCGTGCCGGTTCTGATGGCACATTGATGCAGGCATGACCCTGTAACGGGTTGACTGGCGCAAGGGGTCAGATCCCCTTGCGCATCTCGGTTTGTGGCACGGGCGCGGAAATTCGAAGGCCGCCGCAGCCTCTGAGCATCAAAAACACCCTATTGGCGTCAATCTTTCGGCGGATTTCTGCGGCAGTTACAGGTGTGGTTCCGCAGGTCATCGTAGTGGTGCATGAAATACACTATTGCATAAGTGTTAATATTACACTAAGATGAGTCGCAGAACCCAGATAACCAAACCCAAAGGACCGCCCCAATGTTCTGCACCGCCCATAACACCCCCCGCCCGATCCCGGTTCAGGCCGAGGTTCAGCGCCCCGCCGATCGCCGCATTCAGGCCACCACGCGCCAGGCACCCCGCCAGATTTTCACTGACTGGGCAAGTATCTGATATTTCAGTAATCTGAAAGGATCAGACCGGCAGGCCGCCATCGGCATCATCACCGGTTTCATCCATCAGCCGGTCAAAATCCGGCACAATGATATGGCGCTTGCCCTTCAGGGAAATTACCCCGTCCCGCTTTAGCGCCGACATCTGGCGACTGACCGTTTCCAGCGTCAGACCCAGATAATCCGCCATCGCTTCGCGTGTCAGCGGCAGATCAAACGTCACCTCAGACCGTTTCGGCAGATTATTCAGGCTGGAATCGCGCCGCGCAATGATCGACAGAAAGCTGGCAATTTTCTCCCGCGCCGTCTTGCGCCCCAAAAGCAGCATCCATTCCCGCGCGGCATCCAGCTCGTCCAGTGTCATCTCAAGCAATCGCTGGCTGACATGGGCATTGGACTGGATCAGATCCTGAAACGGCACCCGCCGAAAACAGCACAATGTGACATCGGTGGCCGCCGTGACATCATAGCTGACCGTTTCCCGATTCGGGCGACCCAGAAAATCGCTCGGCAACAGCAGGCCAACCATCTGGCGGCGCCCGTCCTCCATGGTCTGCGTCAACGAGGCCACGCCTTCCACCACCGAGGCCACAAAATCCATCTTGTCCGCGGCCCAGACAATGGTCTGCCCCGCCTCATAGCGCCTGTAATACTTGATCGCGTCCAACTGTTCCAACTCGTCGGCATCACACCGGGCACAAACCGCCCGATGCCGGATCGGACAATCGGCGCAGTCAATCTTCGGAAGTGCCAGCGAACGGTAAGCCATAACGATTTCACCACTTCAGGGGAACGGAGTAATTGATCTTGATCAATTACAAGCAATTGGTCGCATCCTAATGGTATCTCAATGGAAAACCTTGCGCAACTTCGCAGCATGGGCCTGTTCGAGGCCAAAGTGCCGCGATATACCAGCTATCCACCGGCCACGAGGTTCTCGAACGACGTGCAACCACAAGGGTTTGGCGACTGGATCACGGCGATTCCCGCGGGCACGCGGGTTTCGCTCTACCTGCATGTGCCCTTCTGCCGCAGATTGTGCTGGTTCTGCGCCTGCCGCACCCAGGGCGTCAGCAATGATGCGCCGGTGCTGGCCTATCTCAAGACTCTGAAACAAGAGATTGCGCTGGTTGCCAGCCTCCTGCCCGAAGGTGTCGAAGTCGCGCGCCTGCATTGGGGCGGTGGCACCCCCACGCTGCTCGGGCCCGAGGCCATCACCGATCTGGCGGCCACCGTCTGGCAGCATTTTCCACGCGCCGAGGCCGCCGAATTCTCGGTCGAGATCGATCCCAATGAGATTGACGATGCCCGGCTGGACGCGCTGGCCGCTGCGGGCATGAACCGCGCCTCGATCGGGGTGCAGGATTTCGACCCCGCGATCCAGAAGATCATCGGCCGCATCCAAAGCTACGAGGTCACCCGCGACGCGGTCGAAGGCCTGCGTGCCCGCGGCGTCCATTCGCTCAATGCCGACATCCTGTTTGGCCTGCCCGAACAGTCCCGCACACGCATCACCGAAAGCGTTCAGATGCTGCTGTCGCTCGCGCCTGACCGGGTGGCGCTCTATGGCTACGCGCATGTGCCGTGGATGGCAAAACGCCAGCAGCTGATCCCGACCGATGCCCTGCCGACACCCGAAGAACGGCTCGATCTGTTCGCCACCGCCGCGCGCCTGTTCAAATGGGACAATTATCAGGCCATCGGCATCGACCATTTCGCGCGCCCCACCGACAGCCTGGCCCAGGCCGCCCGCACCGGCCATCTCAGGCGCAATTTCCAGGGCTATACCGATGACACCTGCGATGTGCTGATCGGCCTCGGAGCCTCCTCCATATCGCGGTTCCCGCAGGGCTTCGCGCAGAATGCATCAAGCACGGCCGCCTATCAGAAATCCATCCGTGCAGGCGCGCTTGCCACCGGTCGCGGCCATGTCTTCAAAGGTGACGATCGCCTGCGCGCCCGCCTGATCGAAGCCCTGATGTGCGACTTCCATATCTCCTCGGCCGAATTCCTCGATGCCGGGCTTGCCGATCAGGCCGGCCTCGATGCGCTCTACCGGGCGGCCGCCGAAAAATTCCCCGGCATGGTCCATTGGGATGCAGAAGGGTTCGAGATCCTGCCGCCGGGCCAGCCCCTGACCCGCATGATCGCGCGCGCCTTCGATGCCTATGAAATGCAGGCCGACGGCCATAGTTCGGCGATTTAGAGCGCGTCGCGCCAAATCGAATTCACCGGCCGGCCCGAACACATTCGATGGCGCGAACGCTGCCTCGGTCCGGCCGGTGAATGCTCGAATCCGATCAGGCGCGACGCGCTATAGACGCTCCTGGCCCTACCCTTCTTCTTTGCAAAAATACTCATACCCGAACTGACATCCCGCACCGGCTGCCAGGGGTCAAAACCGCCCGTTGCCACAAACCCATGGCAATCTGGCGGCGCGAGGGCTCCCGCGCCCCGGGGGCCTGAGCGTCGTCAGCCGACCGGGCGATGCCCAAAGGGCAGCGCAATCGCTATTCTGCAGCGTGCAGATCGAACGCCGCGGCCATCAGCGTGCGGGTATATTCCGTCTGAGGATTGCCAAATATCTCTGCATTGCTCCCCGCCTCGACGACGTCGCCCTCCTTCATAACCATCACCTTATGGCTCAGCGCGCGCACCACTTTCAGATCATGGCTGATGAACAGATAGGCCAGCTTGTGCTTGCGCTGCAGGTCCCGCAACAGGTCCACGATCTGCACTTGCACGGTCATGTCCAACGCCGAGGTCGGCTCATCCAGCACCACCAGCCGCGGTTGCAGGATCATCGCCCGGGCGATGGCGATGCGCTGCCGCTGACCGCCGGAAAACTCATGCGGATAGCGATTCATCATGGCCGGATCCAACCCCACTTCGGTCAGGATATCAGCCACCATCCGGCTCGGATCACGCCCGCCCGCCACGTCATGCACGCCAAGCCCTTCGGCCACGATCTGCTCGATCGTCATCCGCGGGCTGAGCGAGCCGTAAGGGTCCTGAAAAACGATCTGCATATCCTTGCGCAAGGGCCGGATCTGCTTGGCCCGCCAATCCTGAATATCATCCCGGATAAACGTGATCCGCCCCTCAGATGACAAAAGCCGCATGATCGCCAGCGCCAGCGTTGTCTTGCCCGATCCGCTTTCGCCGACAATGCCAAGCGTCTCGCCCTCGCGCACCGAAATGGTGGCGTCATTCACCGCCTTCACATATCCCACCGTCCGGCGCAGCAGCCCGGCCTGGATCGGAAACCAGACCTTCAGATTCTCGGTCTCGACAATCTGCTCGGCCCCTTCCGGCACCGGTTCCGGCGCGCCGGCAGGCTCGGCGGCCAGCAACATCTGCGTATAGGGGTGGGTGGGGTTGGCAAAGATCTCGTCGGTGCGGCCGGCCTCGACGATCTCGCCGTCTTTCATCACGCAGACCTTGTCGGCAAAGCGCCGCACGATGCCCAGATCATGGGTGATGAACAAAAGACTCATACCCTCGGATCGCTGCAAATCCGCCAGCAATTCCAGGATCTGCGCCTGAATGGTCACATCCAGCGCCGTGGTCGGTTCATCGGCCACCAGCAGATCGGGCTGATTGGCCAGCGCCATGGCGATCATCACCCGCTGGCGTTGCCCGCCCGACAGCTGATGCGGATAGGCCCCCAACCGGGTTTCGGGGTCGCGGATACCGACCTTTTCCATCAGCTCCAGAATACGCCGCCGCGCCGTGGCACCGCGCAGACCCTGATGCAGCGCCAGGCTTTCGCCCAATTGCTGTTCCAGCGTGTGCAGCGGGTTGAGCGATGTCATCGGCTCCTGAAAGATAAAGCTGATATCATTGCCACGCACCCGGCGCAGTTCGGCATCCGAGGCCCCGATCATCTCGGCCCCGCCATAGCGCACCGATCCCGTCACCACCGCATTGCCCGGCAGCAGCGATACGGTTGACAGCGCCGTTACCGATTTGCCCGACCCGCTTTCGCCCACCAATGCCAGAGTCTCGCCCTTCTCGATGGAAAAGCTGACCCGTTTCACAGCCTCGGAAATGACCCCGTCCTGGGAGAAGGTGATCGTCAGATCCCGGACCTCAAGCAAACTCATTGAAAGGTCTTTCTGGGATCGAACGCATCGCGCACGCCCTCAAAAATGAACACCAGAAGCGACAGCATGATGGCAAAGGTGAAAAACGCGGTGAAACCAAGCCAGGGGGCCTGCAGATTGCGTTTCGCCTGCAATGTCAGTTCCCCCAGTGACGGGGCCGATGATGGCAGGCCGAAACCCAGGAAATCCAGCGAGGCAAGGCTGGCGATGGTGCCGGTCACGATGAAAGGCAGCATGGTCAGTGTGGCCACCATCGCATTGGGCAGCACATGGCGGAACATGATCACCCGGTCACTGACGCCCAGGGCCTTGGCCGCACGGACATATTCGAAATTTCGCGCCCGCAGAAATTCGGCCCGCACCACGCCGACCAGCGACATCCAGCCGAACATCGTCATCAAGGCGACCAGCAACCAGAAATTCATTCGGAAAATCGCCGCGATAATGATGATGATGTAAAGCTGTGGAATGCCACCCCAGATCTCGATAAAGCGCTGAAACAACAGGTCGATCAGGCCGCCGAAATAGCCCTGAACCGCGCCTGCCGCAATCCCCAGGATGGACGTCGCCGCCGTCACGACCAGGGCAAATACAATGCTCAGGCGAAAGCCATAGATGACGCGCGCCAGCACATCGCGGGCGGTATCATCGGTGCCAAGCCAGTGAACGGCATCCGGGGGCGATGGTGCGGACCCGCCAATATCGGCCACGGTATTGTAGGAATAGCGCACCGGCGGCCACAGGATCCAGCCTTGTTGAAAATCCTCCACGCTTTCGGCCAGACTGCCGTCTTGCGCCGCCTCGATCACGGTTTCGGGGTCGTCCCAGCACCCCTCCAGCCCGCCCGAAATGATCAGGCATTGCACTTCGATATCACGGTAAACGGCCTCGGTCCTGAAATCGCCGCCAAACGCGGTTTCGGGGTAAAACTGCACGATAGGCACGCGCAGATCGCCGCGATAGCTGACCAGCAAAGGCCGGTCATTGGCCAGAAGCTCGGCAAAGAGCGACAGGAAAAACAGAAAGCTGAAGATGGTCAGCGACCACACCGACCGGCGATTGGCCCGGAAATTGCGCAGCCGGCGTTGGTTCAGCGCGGAAAGCCTGATGAGTGCCATGGCTCAGACCCTCCGCGATTCAAAGTCGATGCGCGGATCAATCAGCACATAGACCAGATCCGACAGCAGGTTGATCACCAGCCCGATCAGGCCAAACACGAAAAGCGTGCCGAAAATCACCGGGTAATCCCGCGCAATCGCGGCCTCATAGCCCATCCGCCCCAGCCCATCGAGCGAGAAGATCGTCTCGATGATGACGCTGCCGCCGAAAAAGACGGAAATGAACAAGCCCGGAAACCCTGCCACCACGATCAGCATCGCGTTGCGGAACACATGGCCATACAGCACATTGCGTTCGCTCAGCCCCTTGGCCCGCGCCGTCACCACGTAATGTTTCTTGATCTCGTCCAGAAAACTGTTCTTGGTCAGCAGCGTCAGCGTCGCAAAGGCCGAGATGGTCGAGGCCGTGACCGGCAGCGCGATGTGCCAGAAATAGTCACCGATCTGTTGCAGCGTGGTCATGTCGTCGAACCCGTCCGAAGTCAGGCCCCGCAGCGGGAAGATCTGCCAGTATCGCCCGCCTGCCAGCAACACCAGCAAAAGGATCGCAAAGAGAAAGCCGGGGATTGCATAGCCGACGATGATCAGCCCGCTGGTCCAGGTATCAAAGCGCGAGCCGTCGCGCACCGCCTTGCGGATGCCCAGCGGGATCGAAATCAGGTAGGCGGCCAGCGTTGACCACAGGCCCAGCGTGATGGAAACCGGCATCTTCTCGATCACCAGATCCACCACCGAGATTGACCGGAAATAGCTCTCGCCGAAATCGAGCCGCGCGTAATCCCACATCATCAGGAAAAACCGTTCAATGGCCGGGATGGGCTCGGTGCGGCATTCTTCTGCCCGCAGGCTGGGCGTGCCTTCAAACCCGTCATCACAAACGATGCGCGAGAAGTAAAACTCGATTTCAAGCTGCTCGATAAAACCTTCGGGCAGGCCGCGCGCACCCAGATAGGTATCGCCGCCGCCCAGTTCCTGCGCCCCGGCTTCGGATCCGGACCCGGAGATGGCGGCAAAGACATCGCCCTCGCCCTCAAGTTCCGCCAGAATCTGGTCGATTGGCCCGCCCGGCACGAATTGCACCAATGCGAAATTGATGATCAGGATCCCGATCAGGGTTGGAATGATCAGGAAAACCCGTCTGAGGATATATGCGCCCATTGGGTTTCAGAACGCCCCTTCAGCGCGCAACCGGGCCTCGGCGTCGGGGTCGATCCACCAGACATCCAGAAAGCCCGAATTGTAGGGCGGCAATTCATCGGGGTGGCGATACATGTCGTAATAGGCGAACCAATAGTTGGAATTGGTCCATTGCGGCACCCGGAACCGTTCCCACCGCAACACCCGGTCCAGCGCGCGCACGGCGATGTTCAGATCTTCCTGATTTTCGGCATTCACCACCGCCTCGACCAGCACGTCGATGGCCGGGTTGGACACGCCGGCCGGGTTGAACAGGGATCCGTCACCCTGAACCGAATGGAAATACTGGCGCAGCCCCGACCCCGGTTCCTCGTTCATCGGATAGGAGTCGGTAATGATGTCGAAATCGAAACTGCGTTCGCGTTCGGTCATCTGGGCGTTGTCTACCCGGGTCAGCCGGGCATCCACCCCGATATTGCGCAGGTTTTCGACATAGGGGTTGATGATCCGGTCAAACAGCGGATTGGAATTAAGAAACTCGACCTCCAGCAGCTGGCCATCGCCATTGCGCAGCAACCCGTCATCGCCCGGCACCCATCCGGCCGCCTCCATCAGGGCCAGCGCGCGCCGCGCCTTGCGTCGGTCAAAGGCGCGGTCAGGGTCCGACGCGGGCAGGGAAAACGGCTCTTCGGTAAAGACTTCCGGCACCAGTTGATCGCGCAGCGGTTCCAGCAGGGCCAGCTCTGCCCCTTCGGGAAGGCCGGTCGCCTCAAGGTAATCGACATTTTCCCAGAACGAATAGATCGGCGAATAGAGCCCGTAGAACAGCGTTGCATTGGTCCAGTCGAAATTGAACATCAGGCCGATGGCTTCGCGCACCCGGGCATCCTGAAACTGCGGCTGGCGCAGATTGATCACAAAGCTCTGACCCGGAGAGATATTGCCGTTCGGAACGATCTCACGCACGATGGTGCCGTTTTCGACCTTGTCGAAATCATAGGCCGTGGCCCATTGCAGCGAACTGTTTTCCTGCCGGAAGGTATAATTTCCCGCCGCCAGCCCTTCAAACGCGGCATTGCCGTCGCCGTAATATTCGATGCGGATGGTCTCGTAATTATAGCGCCCCACATTGATCGGCAGATCGACCCCCCACCAGTCGGGATTGCGGCGGTAGACCACCCGTTGATTGGGCTCGATCGAATCGAGCACATAGGGCCCGGAACCGATCAGCGGCTCCAGCCGGGATTCACTGAATTCAAGGCCCGAGGCTTCATGGCTGGCGCGCGAGAACACCGGCAACCCGCCTGCCGATTCGATCCGCCCGCGCTGTGGGGCATCGGGGTTGAAATCAAACCGGATGCGGCGGTCGTCCAGCACCTCGGCGCTGGCAATCGTCAACCCGATCGAGGCGCGAAAACTGGGCAGCCCCTCGTCGCGCAGGATCTCGTAGCTGAAAAGCGCGTCATCGGCGGTCACCGGCGTGCCATCGGAAAACCGGGCCTCCTCGCGGATAGCAAAAATCACATAGGAGCGGTCTTCGGGAAAGGTGATGGTTTCGCAAAGCAGGCAATAGGACGATCCGATCTCGTCATAGGTGCCCTCCAGCATCGCTTCGAAAAACATGCTGGCCAGGACAGCCGCCCGCCCGTTGCGGGTATAGGGGTGGATCGAATCGAACCCGCCCGACGACCAGGCAAATGACAGCTCACCCCCACGCGGCGCGTCGGGATTCACGTAATCCAGGTTTTCGAAATCGGGGCCATAGCGCAGATCGCCGAAGGTCGAAACGCCATGCGTGACCGTCAGCGTCTCATCCTCATTGCCGCGCGCGGGCCAGGCCATGGCAAGGGCTGCGATCAGTGGCAAGGTCAGCCCCAACGAAAGATGCGGGCGCAGGGCGGCTTTGGTTCGGGTCATGAAATTCTCCGGGCGTGGCTGACGTCTGTGCATTTGATAATGGGTCGCCTTACCGTAAAGACCAGTGCCACCTGCGTTCAAGTTGAGAATTCGTGATCAGCGGTTCGGATACAAAAAAGGCCGCCCAAAGCGGCGGCCCTTGTCAGTTTGTGCCCTGAAATACTCAGTCACCCAGCGAATCGAGGTAGGCAATCATCGCCGCCCGGTCTTCGACATCGCGGAACCCGTTGAAGGTCATGGTCGTGCCGGGCGCAAAACCGCGCGGGCTTTCCAGGAACCCGTCCAGCATCTCGGGCGTCCAGTCACCTTCCAGGCTGGCCAGAGCGTCGGAATAACCGAACCCTTCGGCAGATCCGATATCACGCCCGACAACGCCAAACAGCGATGGGCCGGTGCGGTTCACGCCCGGATCAATCACATGGCAACTGGCGCATTGGCGCCACAGGCCTTGACCATCGGCGGGGTCTGCGGCGGCCAGAATCTCGGCAAAGGGCACTTCGGCCACTTCCTCGGCATCGGCTCCAGCCTCAGCTTCTTCAACCAGAATTTCATATCCGGCCAACTGGCCTTCTTCATTGCCGCCAACGCTGTAAAGGCCTTTTGCGGCCAAACCACCAAGCAAAAGCACCAGCCAACCGGCACAGATGGCAGCAACGGCCTTGGTAAGGGTCATTGTGTCAAACATGGGGTGTCCCGTCCAAATATCACATTAGGGCCGTATCTACCGGCTTTCGCCATGCCCTTGCAAGGTGTAGTCAGCGCGACAGAACGCCCTTTTGCAAGAAAGTCCGAGAGATGGCCGCACGTATCGCTTTTCAGGGGGAGCCCGGTGCATATTCGCATCAGGCCTGCCATGATGCCCGCCCCGAGATGGAGGCGCTGCCCTGCCATTCCTTCGATGAGGTGATCGAGGCGGTAAAAACCGGCGCGGCCGAGCTTGCCATGTTGCCGGTCGAAAACACCACCTATGGCCGCGTCGCCGATATCCATCGCCTGTTGCCGGAATCAGGCCTGCACATCGTCGATGAGGCTTTTGTGCGGGTTCATATCAGCCTGATGGCCCTGCCCGGCGTCAAGATCGAGGATATCAAGACCGTCCGCGCCCATCCCGTTCTGATCCCGCAGGCGCGCGACTATCTGGATCGCTATGGCATCAAGGGCGAGGCCGCACCCGACAGCGCCGGGGCCGCCAGACAGATCGCGGCCGAGGGGCGGCGCGATGTCGGCGCATTGGCCTCGGACCTGGCCGCCGAGATCTACGGGCTGGACCTGCTGGCCCGCCATATCGAGGATCACGCCCATAACACGACGCGCTTTCTGATCATGGCCAGCCAGCCCGATCTCAGCCGCCGCGATGCGCATATGATGACAACCTTCGTCTTCAAGGTCCGCAACATCCCCGCAGCGCTTTACAAGGCGACGGGCGGGTTTGCGACCAATGGCGTCAACATGACCAAGCTGGAAAGCTACATGGTCGGCGGCAGTTTCAACGCGACGCAGTTTTACGCCGATATCGAAGGCCACCCGGAAGATCCGATGGTCAAGCTGGCCCTGGAGGAGCTGCGCTATTTCACCTCGGAACTGCGTATTCTGGGGACATATCCGGCGGATCGGGCGCGCGGGTAATAGGCCGCCGCAAGGCCGAAAAACCGGGGCCGGCAAGACGCCGCGCCATCACCCCCGTTCGCGCCGCCAGGCATCTTCATATTCATTGGCCAGCGCCACGATCTTCGAGGTGATCTTGCCCTGCAACCGCTTGCGCGCCAGTTTCGCGGATTGGATGACAAGCCGCGCCGCCAGGGTCTTGGCCTGCAACTCCGCCACCGCGATCAGCCTGGTCTTTTCATCACCCAACGCCTCGAACCGCATCTCGAATATCACATTCATGCCGCCCACGACCGTATCAATACGGGCATAATCCGATGGGTTGTAGCTGGTCACGACGGCCTCCACCCCTCGGGTGCGGCCCTGAATGGAAACAGACCCGCGCCACGTGACCCCTTCGCTGATTTCAGTAAACCCGCCAACCCGCCGCAGTTCCGCGCCATAGCTTTGGGCCAGTTTTTCATAGCGAAAAAAATCGGTAAATCGCGCGAAGGTGAAATCCTGCGGCGCGTCAATCTCTTCGATCGTTTCAAATTTCATGCCTGGGCCCTGTTTGGAGTCTCTGGTTGCCTGGCCGGACTCTCACGTCAATCCAGCCGGTCCGCAAGCCAGTTCTCCATCAAAAACCGCGCAATGGCCCCTTTTCGGGCCGGCAGCAGGCTTGGGTGGTGCCCGGCCAGCGCCAGTGCCAGATCCTCGCGGCTGATCCAGAGCGCATCTTCCAGCTCCACCTTGTCCAGAACTATCTCGCGGCTGGTCGCTTCGCCGATGCAGCCAAACATCAGTGATGACGGATAGGGCCAGGGCTGGCTGGCGAGGTAGCCCACGCGCCCCACACTCACCGCCGTTTCCTCGAACACTTCGCGCCGCACCGCCGCCTCCAGCGTCTCACCGGGTTCCACGAACCCCGCCAGCAGCGAATACATCCCCTCGATCCAACCCGGAGACCGGCCGATCAACAGATCATTGCCATGCGTGATCAGCATGATCACCACCGGGTCGGTGCGCGGGAAATGCAGCGCCTCGCAGGCCGGGCAGCGCCGGTGCCAGCCGCCATGTTCAAAGCGGCTTTCCTTGCCGCAAGCCGCGCAAAACCGGTGCGACCGGTGCCAGCCGAGCATTGCCTTGGCACTGGCCGCAATTTCCGCATCGCGCGGCGTGAGCCCGGCCATTGCCAGCCGCAATTCGCGGAAACCCGCCCCCGGGGCCGCCGGATGGACCTGCCTGCTGTCATCGGCGAAACTGTCCAGCACCGTGGCATCCAGATCTTCGGGCTGCCAGGCCGAAATATCGGCGGCAAAGCACAACCGGTCACCATCGCGGCCCAGAAACAATCGGCTCTTTGGGGCCTGCGCCAGGATCGGGTCATCGCCCGCCACGAAATGCAGCGCCGGCCCGTGCGGTTGTTCCCCCATCAGCACTTTGCCCCGCCAAACCGGCAGCACAACCCGATCGCCGCTTTGCAGCGCCGCCTCCAATGCGGCCGCATCGCCGCGCAGTTCGGCCGCGCGCTCCAGCCCGCCGCCGCCAAAAGTGACCGTTTCTCCAAGTTTCATCGCAGCCCTGCCCCTGATTTCCGAGCCGTTCCGCCCGGCTGCTCTGGCGGGAATGTCGCAGATGTGGCACACCGGCGCAAACCGCAAGGCAATGGTGATGCTGGCTCTGGTCTTTTGACAGCGGGCTTGCTCTAAGGGCAGTCTCTATCTGGTGGGCATCAAAAAACGATGAAAAAGCAAGAAGATAAACTTGCGAGTGACAGTCCTGGACCCGTCGTGCAGCTGACATTGCTGGCAACGACCGACCTGCATGCCAGCGTCCGGCCTTATAATTATTATCTCGATACGCGCGTCGATGGGGCGGGGCTGGCCTGCATTGCCACGCTGGTCGACCGGATCCGGGAGCAAACCCCCAACTGCCTGCTGTTTGACAATGGCGACACGCTGCAGGGCACGCCGCTTGGCGACTACGCTGCAAAGGAGCGCCTGGCAGATGGCCGCCCGCATCCGGTGATCGCGGCGATGAACGCGCTTGGCTATGACGCGGCGACACTTGGCAACCATGATTTCAACTATGGCCTGGCGTTTTTGACCCAGGCGCTGCAAGGGGCGGATTTTCCGGTGGTGCTGGCCAATGTCGCCCGTGCCGATGGCGCGCCGTTCCTGCCGCCAACCGTGATGCTGACCCGCAATCTGCGCGATGCGGATGGTGCATGGCACAAGATTTCCATCGGTGTGTTCGGCCTTGTCCCGCCGCAGGTCACGACCTGGGACAAACAGATACTGGCAGGCGCGCTGGACACGCAACCGATTGTCGAAACAGCGGCCCGCTGCACGCGCGATCTGCGCGCCGCGGGGGCTGATATCGTCGTCGCATTGTGCCATTCCGGCCTGGGCCCGGAGGCGGACCGCCCGGATCTGGAAAACGCCATTCGCCCGCTTGCCCGGCTTGCCGGTCTGGATGCGATCATCGCCGGTCATTCGCATGAGGTCATTCCGGGGCCCGAAAGTTCCAGATCCACTGACACCCCCGATGATGTGCCGATTGTCCAACCCGGTGCCTACGGTTCGCATCTGGGGCAGATCACCTTGACATTGCATGCCACCGACGCCGGTTGGCAGGTAGCAGGTTCTTCGGCGCGGGCGCTTCCGATCATCGGCGAAAGCGGCGATCCCGCCCCGGCCAGCGACCGGCTGATGCAGGTGTCGGCCACCGATCACATGGCCACGCTTGGCTATATCCGGCGGCGCATCGGGGAAAGCACCCGCCCGCTGACCAGCTATTTCGCGCAAGTGTCCAATACCGCCGCCATCGCGCTGATCGCCGAGGCACAGCGCGCCGCCGCGGCCCAGGCCCTGGCGGGGCATCCGCTGGAGGGAATGCCACTTTTATCGGTTGCCGCGCCGTTCAAGGCGGGCGGGCGCGGCGGCACGCAGAATTACACCGATATTCCCGCAGGGCCCCTGTCGATCCGAAATATCGCTGATCTCTATATCTACCCGAACCGGCTGCAGATCCTGCTCGCAACCGGGGCCGAAATCCGCAATTGGCTGGAACGCAGCGCCAGTGCCTTTTACCAGATCACAGCGGGCAGCAGCGACCAGCGCCTGATCGACCACCGCTTTGCCAGTTACAATTTTGACGTCATGACCGGGTTGACCTACGTGATCGACCCGACCGAACCTGCCCGCTTTTCCGCAACTGGCGAGGACAGGATTGAGACACCGGGCCGCATCCGCGATCTGGCGTATCAGGGTTGCCCTGTGGATCCGACCGACAGGTTTCTTGTTGCCACAAACAGTTACCGCGCGGCTGGCGGCGGCCATTTCGACGCCCCGACCCGGTGCGATATGATACTGGACCCGCATCAGTCGATCCAGGACGTGCTGATCGCCCATGTCGCCGCCCATGTGCCAATATCGCCCGAACCGCTTGCGACCTGGCGCTTTGCCGATCTGCCCGGCACCTCCGTGATTGTCGAGACCGGCCACGGCGCGCGGATGCATGGTGAGGAGATCGCGCGTCTGGGGCTTGATCCCGCCGGATATAGCCCCGAAGGCTTTGCCCGATTCACCATGGAGCTGTGACACCGCCGCAATGCGTTTTCTGTATCTCAGTCTGCTGGCCGTTTTCGCCGTCGCGTTCATCGGCGCAACCGCCCTGCTTGTTCTGCCCGTCCTGACCCGTGACGGGGCGGCCTTCATGACGGTTGCCAACCCCGATGCAGCAGTAGCCAGCCTTACCGTCAGCGAACGCCCCGGCCTGCGCCCCGATATGCCCGCAACCTTTACCTACACGCCCGATGTTCCCGGGGCTGAAAGCTACCGGATCCTGGATGGTTTTACCCCACGCCGCTGGTGGGGCTACGCGCCCGATGGTCTGTCCGGCCCTGCGCCATTGATCCTGCTGTTTCACGGGGCGGGGCGGGGCGGGTTGTCGATGATCGACATGTGGCAGGGCGTGGCCGATGAAAACGGGCTGGTTCTGGTGGCCATCGACGACATCAATGGCGACCCCGCCGAGATCCCCGATGGCGGCTTTCTGCAAGATGTGATCAATGCCGCATCCGCCGCCTATCCGATCGACCGCGACCGGATGTTCCTGTTTGGTCATTCCGCCGGGGCCATTACCGCGCAACTGGTGGCCAATCGCGTCATCGGCCCGTGGCGCGGCGTGGCGGCACATGCGGGCTATGTGAACCCCGACCTGTTGCAGCGCATCGACGCCGCGCCACCGATCCGGCTTTATCTGGGCACGTCAGACCGTATCTTTGACGTAGCAGGCGCGCGTGTCGCGGCAGATTACATGGCCCGTGCCGGTCATGAATACGACCTTATCCTGATCCCCGGCCACACGCATTGGTTCTATCAGGGCGGCCCGGCTTTTGCCGCCGATGCCTGGGCGTGGTTTCAGACGCTATAGGGTTTGGGTCAGGGCGAATCAAAACATTGCGGCTGCGGCGCGCCTTTCTCAACCTCACCGCGGCCCCCCGTTTTCCAACCGGTAAAACCCTGGCGCAACTGGCGGCGCGGCAAAACCTCGGGGCTTGCGTGGCAGGCCGCAATCACCTACATGACGGGGTGAGAGGTTGGCGCGGGCAAGCACCTCGCCAACCTGGTCAGATCCGGAAGGAAGCAGCCATAACGAGCCTCGCTTGGGTCGTTGTCCAGCCTCTCACCAACGTCGCGTTCTGCGCAGCAGGTTGCGACGCCTTTACGTCGCGATTTTGTGTAACAAAACGCGACGCCCCGGCAGGCGGCGCATGCCGCCGAGAGGGGAAGGTTGCGTGAACCACCCCGGAGAGTCCTGACAATCCTGTCAGTTATTTCCGACCATCCGGCCCGGTTCCGCACCGGCAGGATTCGCCCCCCGAAGGAGACCCCATGACATTTGTGGCACCCTTCCGGGCCGACACAGCATAGGCTGCGCTGTTTTCGCCCGACCAGTTGAACCGCACGCGGCCCGCCCCGGCCCCGCGCCCGCAATTGATAGGTTTCGGGACATTTTCCATTGACTGACACCACACTGAAAGACCTCGGTTGGTCGCCTTTCTTTGCGGCCCAGATCAATCCTGAAATGCTTGGCCTTGCCGCGCGCATCAGCACTGTCGCCCGCGACCGGCTTGGCGCATTGACGCCATCGGGGCCGATCACCTTGCTTACATCCGGGTCTACCGGCGATTTTGCCGTCGGCGATTGGGTGCTGACCACGCCCGATGGCACCGCCGTGGCCCGGCTGCTGGATCGGAAAACCAGCCTGAAGCGCCGTGCCGCCGGCCATAACGTGGAGGCGCAACTGATTGCCGCCAATGTCGAGACCTTCGGCATCGTCACCTCCTGCAACGCCGATTTCAATGTCGCACGGCTGGAACGCTATCTGGCCCTGGCCGCCAGCGCCGGATGCCTGCCATTGGTGATTCTGACCAAGGCCGATCTCAGCGGGGATGCGCCCGATTATGCCCGCCGCGCCGAACAGCTTTCGCCGCTTGTCACCGCGATCACGATCAACGCCACCGACCCGGCCCAGATCGACACCCTGGCCCCCTGGTGCAAGGACGGGCAGACGCTGGTTCTGGCAGGCTCCTCCGGGGTCGGCAAATCCACCTTGTCGAATTTGCTGACCGGTGGTGCTGCTGCCACGCAAGCCATCCGCGAAGATGATGCCAGGGGCCGCCACACCACGACATCGCGCGATCTGGCCCGCACCCTGTTTGGCGGTTGGCTGATCGACACGCCGGGCATGCGATCCTTGCCGCTGACCGGTGTCGCCGACGGGATCGAGGCCGTGTTCGAGGATATCGAGGCGCTGACCGCGGCTTGCAAATTCTCCGATTGCGCGCATGAAACGGAGCCGGGTTGCGCCGTTACGACGGCCATCAAAGCCGGCGATCTGGACGCCGACCGCCTGGCCCGCTGGCAGAAACTGAAACGCGAGGACGCGCAAAATTCCGCCGCCCTGCACGCGGCGCGAGCGCGCGCGCGCGATAAATCGCAGCACAAGACGCATCGTGGCGCGCAATCGGCAAAAAAGAAAAAACGCGGCACATAATCGGACGCGGCGAGGCGTCACACCTGCAAAGCCCAGTTCAATTGGGCCTCTGTTTCAACGGCACAGGGCCGCGCGGCGCGCAACCTGTTCAGGGCTTCGGGGCCGCTTTCGCCTGCCTCGACCATCAGCCGCAGAACCGCCATGCCCGACCGCCCGCAGCCGCCATAACAATGGATCAGCACCCGCCCGCCACTGGCCAGAATACCGCCAGCCAGCGCCGAGACATCGGGCCATTTCGCATCCACCCCGGCCCCCGGCGCACCGAAATCAACGACCGGCAAGTGCCGCCAACCGATGCCATGGCGCGCCAGATCCTCGCCCAGATGGGCCGCATCATGGCTTGTCATCTCGGGCAGTGTCGTCATGCTGAGGATCAGATCCGGCTGCCACCCCAGCACCGTTTCCATATCCTGCGCATATGCCGTGTGCCGACCGGGCAACGGGCACAGGCCAATCACCCCGCCACCCGCAGCCAGATCATGAATGGCAAAACCAGCCTTCAAATCGGCACCACCGACAGGTAGAGAAATACGCCCGCGATCCCCAGCAGCGGGACCAGCGCCAGCAGAACCGGCACCAGCGCCAAGCGCCGCAGCCGCATATTTTCAACCCGGCGCCGCAGCGCCAGAATCACCAACCCGATCAGCAAGGCCAGCGCCTGAAACTGTAAAAACCTGGTGACCCGGTTCATTCCGCGCGTGAACCCGTCGCCTGTGGCCGGCTCCAGCATCGCCAACCCTGACATTGCCACCGCGACCGCCCAAAACGCCAGCAATATCCAGATCAGACCGTCCCGCATATCTTTCTCCCGTTCGGGGCCCAGCCTATCGCAGACCGGCCCCGGTGCCAAATCCGTTAGGCTCAAACCGGGTCAGTGCCCTCGGTGGAAGAAGCCCCTGCCCATAAGTTTCGCGACATATTCCGTCTCGATATCATCAAATTCTTCGGCCCCCTGTGGCCTCTCACTGGTCGGATCCACGTCCAGATCCTCCCACCGTGTCAGCTTCATCCGGCGATGCACCGCGCCCAGAAAGGGCACGAAAATCGCCGAAAACCCGACCCCCGACAAGAGGCCTACACCAAGCGCCAAACCAAGCGCCGACCAACCCGAATACTGCCCGCCCTGGGCCAGGACAATCCGGATGAACGGTGCCATCAACAGGCCGAACACAAACGCCAACTGCAGAAAAAACATGCCCCGATCCCCGTAATAGGGCGGGCGCTGATTGGGAAAGAAACGCAAGATCATGCGCATGCAAGCAGGCAGTCCGTTGCCACCCGCCACGCCGCGCCGTTCAAGCTCCAGAATCGCGTTCTGGCGGCGTCGCTGAAAGACCGGATCGGTCATGTCATATCCTTTGGGTTGAAGCGGTAGGCTACCCATCGGGGCCAATTTTGACAAGTCTGGCCGGGGCGCGGATGGCGTGGGAACGGTTTTTTCGCCCCCCTCCCAATTCGCCCAAGCCGGGTTGTTGCAAGCGCCGCGGCTCATTAGAACGGTAGCCGGACCACTGACCAAACAGGACGCTCATGACCGACACCACCGATACCGGATATCAGGTTCTGGCCCGCAAATACCGCCCCGCCCGCTTTGCCGACCTCATCGGCCAGGAGGCGATGGTCCGCACCTTGAAAAACGCCTTTGCGGCGGATCGGATTGCGCAGGCCTTCATCCTCACGGGCATTCGTGGCACCGGCAAGACGACCACGGCGCGGATCGTGGCCAAGGGGCTGAACTGCATCGGTGCCGATGGCGAGGGTGGCCCCACCACCGAGCCTTGCGGGACCTGCCGAAACTGCACCGCCATCATGGCCGGCCAGCATGTCGATGTGATCGAGATGGACGGTGCCTCGCAGACCAGGATCGACGATATCCGCTCGAACGTGCTTGAATCGGTGCATTACGCCCCCGCATCGGCGCGCTTCAAGGTCTACATCATCGACGAGGTTCACATGCTTTCGACCAGCGCTTTCAATGCGCTGCTGAAAACGCTGGAGGAGCCGCCCGCCCATGTGAAATTCATCTTCGCCACGACCGAGATCCGCAAGGTTCCGGTCACGGTTCTGTCGCGGTGTCAGCGTTTCGATCTGCGCCGGATCGAACCCGAAGTGATGATCGCCCATCTGCAATCCATCGCCGCGCAGGAAGGGGCCGAGATTGCCGACGACGCGCTGGCGCTGATCACCCGGGCCGCCGAAGGATCAGTGCGCGATGCCATGAGCCTGATGGATCAGGCGATTTCGCATGGCGCGGGTGAAACCACGGCCGATCAGGTCCGCGCCATGTTGGGGCTGGCCGATCGCGGCCGGGTCATGGATCTGTTTGACAAGATCATGTCGGGCGATGCCGCCGGTGCGCTGGATGAGCTTGGCAGCCAATATGCCGACGGGGCCGATCCGATGGCGGTGCTGCGCGATCTGGCCGAGATCGCCCATTGGCTGAGCGTCATCAACATCACGCCCGATGCCGCCAATGACCCCACCATCAGCCCCGATGAACGCAGCCGCGGCCAGGCGCTTGCCGGAAAGCTTTCGATGCGGGTGCTGGCGCGCACCTGGCAGATGCTGCTGAAAGCACTGGAAGAGGTGGCGCTGGCCCCCAACGCGATGATGGCCGCCGAGATGGCCGTGATTCGCCTGACCCATGTCGCCGATCTGCCGCCGCCCGAGGATCTGTTGCGCAAATTGCAGGCCATGACCCCGCCCGCAGCGGCAACCGCGCCCTCAGCGCCTCAGGCCCCCGGTGGTGCCCCCCCCGGCAGCGGCCCCGGCCCGCGCGCCCTGGCCCCGCGCGGGCCCTCCGGCGGTGCGGCCCCGGCGCTGGCCCCGGACGCGGACACTGCACTGGCCCATTACGCCAATTTCGACCAAGTGGTGTCGCTGATTGAATCGAACCGCGATATCAAGCTGCTGGTCGAGGTCAAATCCTGCCTCCGCCTGGTGTCCTACGCGCCGGGGCGGATCACGTTTCAGCCCACCGACCGCGCGCCGCAGGATCTGGCCCAACGCCTTGCCGGCTCGCTGAAAAACTGGACCGGAATGCGATGGACGGTCACGCTGGCCAATGAGGGCGGCGGCGAGACGCTTGAGGAACAGGACAACGCCAAGGCCCGTGCGCTGGAAGCTGAAGCCATGGAACACCCGCTGATGCAGGCGGTGATCGCGGCATTTCCCAGGGCGAAAATCACCGGAATCCGGTCGCGTGAGGCAATGGCCACCGAGGCCGCCGTTACCGCCCTGCCCGAGGTTGAAGATGAATGGGATCCGTTCGAAGAGGACTGACGCCATTGGCTTGCAAGGGCATTGGCCCGCCCGTATCTAATACGATAACCGTTTTTGATTGAGGATAGACGAAATGCTGAAGGGATTGGGCCAGCTTGGCGATATGGCCAAGATCATGCAACAGGCGCAGGAGATGCAAGGCAAGATGGCCGAGATGCAGGAAAGCCTGGCCGCGATCACGGTCGAGGGTGAAGCCGGAGCCGGGCTGGTGCGCGCCACTGCCACCGCAAAAGGGGAACTGACGGCGCTGAATATCGACCCGTCCATTTTCGACCCGAACGAGAAAGAGGTGGTCGAGGATCTGATCCTGGCCGCGATCAAGGACGCGCAGGCCAAGGCGACTGAACGCAGCAGCCAGGAAATGGCGCGCCTGACCGAAGGGCTGAACCTGCCCGAGGGCATGAAACTGCCCTTCTGACATGTCCGACGCGCCGCGCGATATCGAGGCCCTGATCGAGATCATGGCCAAGCTGCCCGGGCTCGGGCCCCGGTCTGCCCGCCGCGCGGTTCTGCATATGATCAAGAAGCGCGCCTTGCTGATGACGCCGCTGGCCGATGTGATGGCCGAGGTCGCAGCAACAGCGCGCGAATGCCTGACCTGCGGCAATATCGGCACCTCGGAAACTTGTGAAATCTGTCAAAACGGCAAACGCGCCAACGGCCAGATCTGCGTGGTCGAGGATGTGGTGGATCTCTGGGCGATGGAGCGGGGGCATGTATTTTCCGGGCGCTATCATGTGTTGGGAGGAACGCTCTCGGCGCTTGACGCAATCACACCGGAAGACTTGCGCATTCCGAACCTCGTGGACCGCTTGGCCAGTGAAGAAGTGACCGAAGTGATTCTGGCCCTGAATACCACAGTCGACGGCCAGACCACTGCCCATTACATCGCCGGCGAATTGGAGAACCACGATGTCACTGTGACCTCTCTGGCCCAGGGCGTGCCGGTGGGCGGCGAGCTGGATTACCTCGACGATGGCACAATCTCAGCCGCGTTGCGCGCCCGCAAAGCGTTCTGATCATAACCAAATTGCACCGCGCCTTCGGCACGGCAAAACATTACTTGGATTGGTGCCTGGCTGCACTGGAACACATTTGATCAGCCGTCGCGCCAGCCCATATCTCCGGCGCCTCCGGCGGGAGTATTTTCGCAAAGAAGAAGCGACAATTTTAATAAAATTTGCCTTCATCTTGGCAAAAATACCTCGGGGAGCGCGAGGGGCTGGCCCCTCGCTCCTGCCCTTGCCGCTCAGCGCATCGGCGAAAAGAGCGCGTCGCTGAGCGTGCAATCCTGCGCTACGTCGCGCCCGCAGGCGCGCGGTTCCAGGTCTCGTGTCAGGCAGATTCGGATTTCCTGCACCCGGCCATCGCGGCATGTCACTGTGGTCATTTCATCGCTCAGTTGCGGGTTTTCTTCCAGAAACGCCTCTTCGATCACTTCGGCAGGCAGGCGCAGGTCACGCTCTAGCCGGCGCAGGACCTCGGGCCTGTTGATCTGTTCATATGCCAGACGGGATTGTGCGAAATAGTCGGATGCGGGCAGGCCCGAACAAACGCCATGCTTGTTCCATTGATACCAGGCCAATCCCGAAGACCCCATGATATCGACCATGGCACCGGTCATGGCCCGCGATGGGTTGCTTTCGGGTGTCGGGCAAAAGCTCGGCCAGCCGGTCTCATATTGCGGCCACAGCCCGTGCAAGGTGAAGCCATAGCCCTGACCGGCATCGCATTGCGGCGATCCGCGCCCGTCGCCCTCGATCGCGCACCAGGTCGGTGTCCAGCTCAGCGACAACACGTAGTAATCAAACTCTCCGGCGCGTTCGCCTTCGGCCCAGGCGGGGCCCACGCTCAGCATCAATGCCAAAACGGCTCTTATCATTTGCCCTTTCCTCCCGGCTTTATCCTGCTTATATACGCCGCAACCTCCCTTACAATGAGGACGCGTCGCGGCCAGACCCGACGAGCCGTTTTCCGGCCCAAGGGGGATATGGGAATTTGAAGGAGCCTTCGAGATGAACAAACCGATCATGGCCAAAGCCACCGCTGTCTGGCTGGTGGATAACACCACCCTCAGCTTTCGCCAGATCGGCGATTTCTGCGGCTTGCACGAATTGGAGGTGCAGGGCATCGCCGACGGTGATGTTGCCACCGGCGTCAAGGGCTTTGACCCGATCACCAACAACCAGCTGACCCAGGAAGAAATCAGCGCCGCCGAGAAGGATCCGGGCCACAAGCTGAAACTGAAGTTCAACCCCGCCGCCGTGGGCGAAGAAAAACGCCGCGGCCCGCGCTACACGCCGTTGTCCAAGCGTCAGGATCGCCCCGCATCCATCCTGTGGCTGGTCAAATTCCACCCGGAACTGACCGATGGCCAGATCTCCAAGCTGGTCGGCACCACCAAGCCGACCATTCAGGCGATCCGCGAACGCACGCATTGGAACATCTCCAATATCCAGCCCATCGACCCGGTGGCACTTGGTCTGTGCAAACAAACCGAACTGGATGCCGTGGTGCAAAAGGCCGCCGCCAAGATCGCCACCGAAGGCGGTGGCATGACCGATGATGAACGGCGCAAGCTGGTTTCGACCGAGCAATCGCTTGGCATGGAAGCCGAGCCGCGCATTCCTTCGTCCATATCCGGGCTGGAGACTTTCTCGCTGTCCGAGACGGCCGATGACGAAGACCGCAAACCGGAGAAAGTGCTGGATGCAGAGAGCCTCTTCAACCTGCCCAAAGCAGATGAGGATGAGGACGAGGACGAACAACCCTGACCCAACCGCCACGGATCAGCCTGCATATCAGGCACCCCTTGCCGGCCCCCGTGCCGCGGGGGGGCTTTACGGCAGATTGCGTTTCATCCGGGCCGCATATGTCGAAACGCTTCAATGCGCCGCCGAGGTCACATTATCCAGCAACGTCCGCCCGCCATCGACGGTAATCAGCTCACCGGTTACAAACCCGGCCCCGTCCGAGCACAAAAACTGCACGGCGGCCGCAACTTCACGCGCTGATCCGATGCGACCCAGGGGCGTGCATTCCTTGATCTCGCTGCGCAATTCACGATTGTCTTTCAGGGTTTCTTTCAGGCTGTGGGACATCAGCGATCCGAACGCCACGCCATTGACGCGAATATGGTGCGGGGCCAGGGCCACCGCCAGGCTGCGGGTCACCTGATCCAGCGCCGCGGCGCTGACCGAATAGGCCAGCAGATCGGGGTGCGTGCGCCGCGCCGCGATGGAGGACAGGTTGACGATGGCCCCGATCGTGCCGTCCTCGACGCCATCTTCCTCGGCCTGGGCGATCATCCGCTTGGCGACGGCCTGGCTCAGCCGCAACGCCGTATACATATTCTGCTGCAACATCGTCTCGACCGTGTCATCGCTGGCATCCAGCGGGTCCGATACCATCAACTGACGCGACGCATTGATCAGGATATCGACCCGGTCAAAGGCGTCGATAGTGGCTGAAAGCAGGTTGGCAATCGTCAGCTTTTCGCGCAGGTCACCGGCAAAATACCGGGCGTGACCGCGTTCATCTTCGGCCTGCCCGACCTCATCGGCCAATCGCGCCTCATCGCGGTCGGCCAGCATCACATTGGCCCCCTGTTCGATGAAATGGCGGGCAATGGCCAGGCCCACACCATTGGCGGCCCCAGTGATGATGGCGGTTTTTCCAGCGACCGAAAGGGACATCCGAGATCTCCTGTTGTCAGGTGTAGCGGGCCGATTTCGGCTTGCCTGCCTGATAGAGTTTGTAGCCGCCATGCGCTGCCAGCAGCGTGCCGGTAGCGAAGTGCTCTTTCAGCGTGGCTTCATAGGGAAGATGGCGGTTGGACACCATGAAAAACTGGCCCGAGGGTTTCAGCATCCGCGCAGCCGACGCGATAAAGGCCTGGCCAAGGGCGGGTTGCGCGGCGCGGCCGGTGTGAAAGGGCGGGTTGGAAATGACGGCAGAATAGCGCCGCTCAGACTTGATCCGGGTCGCGTCCTGCCACAGAAACCGCGCGCGGGGGTCGGTGACGTTGATCTTTGCCGCCTCCAGCGCGCTCCATTCCGCCTCGATCAGGTCAAGCGTTTCAATCCTGGCCTGTTCCCTCAGCAGGGTTGCCGCCAGATATCCCCACCCGGCCCCCAGATCGGCCACATCCCCCTTGAGCTGCGGCACCAGCGCGGCCAGCAATTCCGACCCGGCATCGGGACCGGCGGGCGAAAACATGCCGGGGGCCGTCAGCCAGCCGCCATCGACCCGCGCAGGCATTGCGGCCCAGTCAGAGATATCTGCGGGAACCAGGTCGGGGCGGGTCAGCCAGAACAGTTTGCCATGTGCCTTCGACATCGTGCCCAGAAGCGGCAGCTGGTTTTTCACCGCCTTCAGCACTGATTCGATGCCTTCGGTCTTTTGCCCATCCACCGCGATCACGCCGCCGGGTTCGACATGCGCCATGGCAGCCGCGATCAGCGACAGCGTCTCGGCCTTGGATTTCACGATCTGCACCAGCGCGGCGGCGTATTGGCCCTCAGGTTCCACAACGGCATCAATCCCGCGCGCCTGCAATCTTGCGTGATCGGGCAGAAATCCCTGCACCGCCTGAACCCGGGTCACCCCCAAGGCATCCAGACCGGCATCGCCGCGCGCACGCATCACCAGAACGCGGCCCGTCTCGGGCCACGCCAGTTCACCGCTTTCCAGCGCAAGGGTCCAACGATCTGGAATCATTCGGGCGGTTGAGGCGGCGCAGGGGCGCTATTCCTCTTTCTCCATGGTGCATTGCAGGGGGTGTTGGTTACGACGGGCGAAATCCATCACCTGTGCAACCTTGGTTTCGGCAATTTCATAGGAAAACACGCCCACAACGGCCAGGCCCTTTTTATGCACGGTCAGCATGATCTCGACCGCCTGGCCATGGGTGATGCCAAAGAACCGCTCCAACACGTGAACGACAAATTCCATCGGCGTGTAATCGTCGTTCAGCAGCAGCACCTTGTAAAGCGGCGGGCGCTCTGTTTTCGGCTTGGTCTGAGTCAGCAGATCGGAATCAACCCCGGTGCGGGGTTTTATGGCCATGGCTGTCAACGGATACAGAATCATTACGCCTTCCAGGGGATCGCCGTTATGGTTTGGTGACGGCAAGTATATAGGCCCCAATGGGGTGCAGAAAAGGGGGCGATTGCGGGCACGACCCCGGAGGAACGGGATAAATGCGATCTGAAATCGAAACAATCGGCTTCGATGCGGATGATACGCTGTGGCAGAATGAGAGTTTTTTCCGCCTGACTCAGGACCGGTTTGCCGATCTGTTGGCCGATTTCACCGACCGCGCAACCCTGATGGACCGCCTGCTGGAGGCCGAGAAACGCAATATCGGTCAATATGGGTTCGGCATCAAAGGCTTCATGCTGTCGATGATCGAAACCGCCATAGACATTACCGATCAAACCGTCCCTGCATCGGTCATCGCCGAAATTCTTGCCGCCGGGCAGGAGATGCTCAGCCATCCCATCCACCTTCTGCCACATGCGCAACAGGCCATCGAGGCGCTGGCCGACAGGCATCGTATCGTGCTGATCACCAAGGGCGATCTGCTGGATCAGGAACGCAAACTGGCGCAATCGGGCCTGGGCGATCTGTTTGACGGGGTCGAGATCGTCTCGCACAAGACCCCGGCAACCTATGCCCGCGCCTTTGCCCATCACGGCACCGGGCCGGACCGGGCAATGATGATCGGAAATTCGCTGAAATCCGATGTGGTGCCCGCGCTTCAGGCCGGGGCCTGGGGGATCCATGTGCCACACGGGCTGACCTGGGAGCTGGAACATGCCGCCCGGCCCGACACCCATCCGCGGTTCCGCGAGATCGCGGATCTGGGGGCGGTGGTCGATCTGGTGGCCGAGATCGATGGCTGAAGCACGTCTCGCAATAGCCGGGACGGGGTGCATCGCCGGGCGCATTGAAATCTGCGCTTTCAGGCCGCGTCAGGTGATGCATGTTTTTTGAGAAATTCCCTAGCTGGCACAGAGCCACGCGAACGTGTCTTGCGCCCGCATCCATTGCCCCGCAGGTTGCGCACAGGATAGTTCCCGACCTTCGGACAAGCCCGCCCCATGATCGACGCCCGCCTTCTGCCGCTGCAACGCCGTCTGACCCATCCGCCAGCCGCGCTTCTGTATCGTCTTGGCGTGCCGCCTGATTTTATCACGCTGACAGGGTTTGCCCTGGGCGTTCTGGCCTTCATTGCCATTGCGCTGCAAGCCTACCTGCTGGGGCTTGCGCTGCTTGCACTCAACCGCATCGCCGACGGGCTGGACGGGGCCGTGGCCCGTCTGGGCACGCCCACCGACCGGGGGGCTTTTCTCGATATCGCGCTCGATTTCGTGTTCTACGCATTGGTGCCACTTGGCTTTGCGCTGGCCGATCCCGGTGCAAATTCGCTGCCGGCGGCGATCCTGATCTTCAGCTTCGTCGGCACCGGCTCGTCCTTTCTTGCCTTTTCGGTTCTGGCCGAAAAGCGCGGGCTGGATGCGCGGGATTTCCCGACCAAGGGCATCCATTACCTCGGTGGCCTGACCGAAGGCTTCGAGACCATCGTGTTTTTCATAGCCTTCTGCCTCTGGCCACAGGCCTTTCCGATCCTGGCCTATATCTTCGCCGGTGCTGCAATGATCACGACCGTCACCCGCTGGATGATTGGCTGGCAGGTGTTTGCGCCGAAGGCCAGACCCTGACCGCCACGGCCACCGCCGCTGCCGCGACCACCGCCAGCACCAGCAACGTCCCCGGCAACCCGATCGCCGGCCCCAGCCAACCCGCCATGGGATAGGCCAGCAGCCAACAGGCATGGCTCAGCGCGAAATGCGCGGTGAAAATGGCGGGCCGGTCCTCGGCGCTGGCCGATCGCTTCAACAACCGCCCCGATGGCGTCAGAACCGCGGCGTTCAGCGCGCCAAACCCGGCCCAGACAGCCAGCAGCACGGGCCACGGGCCGGTGCCCGACGCCATCACCAGCCCATAGGCCAGCCCGAGCACCGCCAGCCCCGCTCCGCCCGCCAGCATCACCACCCGGTCGGAAACGCGCCGCAAGACCCGTGGCAGAACCAGCGCCACCAGCATCGAGCCTGCCCCAAACGCGGCCAACGCAGCCGCCACATCGCTTTCATTGCCGCCAAACCCGGCGCGCACCAGCACCACGGTATCGACCAGAACAAAGGAAATCACCGCCGACACCGCCATGCTCAGCGCCAGAAGGCCCCGCAAACGCGGCACCGCCAGATAAAGCCGCACCCCGCGTGTCAACCGATCTGGAAACGACCGTGATCGGGCCACCCCCGGCTGCGGGATCCGGGTGCATAAAATCAACAGGGTCGACACCAGAAACCCCGCTACAGTTCCCAGAAACAGCGTGTTGTAGCCCATCACCAGCAACAGCAACCCGGCCAATGCCGGGCTCACCAATGTCTCGATATCCAAGGCCAGGCGGCTCAACGACAGCGCGCGGGTATAGTCTTCTTCATCGTGCAGAACATCCGGGATCACCGCCTGAAACGCCGGTGTAAACGTGGCCGAGGCGGTTTGCAGCGCAAATATCAGCACGTAGATCTGCCAGATCTCACTGATGAATGGCAGCATCAACGCCACGCCCGCCCGCACCAGATCAGCCCCGATCAACACCGCCTTGCGCGGCAACGCGGCAAACAGGGCCGCGGCCAGCGGTGCCACCCCGACATAGGCCAGCATCTTGATCATCAGCGCCGTGCCCAGCACCGCCCCCGCCCGGTCGCCGGCCAGATCATAAGCCAGCAGCGCCAGCGCCACGGTCAGCAATCCGGTGCCCGTCAACGCAACGATCTGCGCCGCGAATAGCCGCGCAAAAACACGGTTGCGCAACACCGTCAGCATTCATCGCACCCCATCTTCTTCTTTGTGAAAATACTCCCGCCGGAGGCGCCACCATCAACACCAGGCGCGAAAACCCGAAAAGGCAAGCTACCTCTCACCGAACCTTCAGCACGATCTTGCCGATATGTTCGCTGCTTTCCATCCGCGCATGTGCCTGGGCCGCATCCGCCAGCGCAAATTCCGAATCCATCACCGGCCCGATCTTGCCCGCCGACAGCAAGGGCCAGACCTGCGCCCTCAATTGATCCGCGATCGCCGCCTTGGCCTGGTCGCTTTGCGGGCGCAGGGTCGATCCCGTCATCGTCAATCGCTTGGTCATCAGCACGGCGAAATTGACCTCGGCCACCGGGGCCTGCAAAAACGCGATCTGCACCAGCCGCCCGTCCAGCGCCAGGGTTTTGAAATTGCGCGCAATATAGTCGCCGCCGACCATGTCGAGGATCAAATCCGCGCCGCCTTCGGCCCGCAGCACCTCAACAAAATCCTCCTCGCGGTAATTGATCGCACGCTCCGCGCCCAACTCCTCACAGGCAGCGCATTTTTCCGCCGATCCCGCGGTTGCAAAAACCCGCGCGCCCAGTTCGCGCGCCAGCTGAATGGCGGTGGTGCCGATGCCAGACGAACCGCCATGCACCAAGAACCGCTCGCCGCCCTGCAACCCGCCGCGCATCACCACATTCGACCAGACCGTGAAATATGTCTCACACAGCGCCGCAGCGCGCGCCATATCCATGCCGACGGGCACCGGCAGCGCGTGATCTTCATGGGTCAGCGCAAATTCGGCGTAGCCGCCGCCGGGCAACAAACCCGTCACAGCGTCGCCCACCGCCCAACGGCGCACCCCCGGCCCCACCGCCGCCACGATCCCGGCAGCCTCAAGCCCCGGCAGGGGCGAGGCCTCTGGCGGCGGCGCATATTTTCCCGCGCGTTGCAGCGCATCGGGCCGGTTCACGCCGGCATAACCCACCGCGATCAGAATCTGGCCGGCCCCCGGAACCGGGACCGGAACCCGGGTCTCGCGCAAAACATCCGGCCCGCCGGGCCCGGTTATCTCAACGGCGCGCATCTCTGCCGGTATCTGCATTGCTGCCCTCCTGGTTTCGGTCTGTTTCAGCTTTGATCGCGCCCGCCGCAATGGCCGGGCATATCCGGCGGCGGCGTTCGGGCCGGGGCCCTCACCCGGTCCAGCAACCAGTTCGGCCCGGCCAGAAAGGGGGCCAAAACCTTGCTTTCCCGCATTCGCGCCTTGAGCTTTTCCACCTGCATCACATCGTCGATGCGCCGGTCCAGAAACCCCCAGGTCGCATTGTGGCCTTCGCTGGTATCACCCAGCCAGAACAGCACGGTGGCCGAATAGACCCCCGACAGCGTCAAGCGTTTGGTATACCAGTTGTAATCCTCGCTGCTATCCCCGATCGCGTCCCAGATCGCATCGGCCGTTTCCCACAGCGCACGCGCGCCGTCAGCGGCATGGATGGGCAATGCAAACAGCGTCGTTCCGCGCCGCACCGCTTCCTTCTGATCTGCCATCAGCTCCAGCCGCAGCCGCACCGCATGGGTGATCTTTTCGCGGATTTTCATCCCCTCCAGATCGCCTGCGGTCAGTGCCGCCACCATGGCCGCGTCGCCACGCCGGTGAAAGGCCATCGCCAGATCGACCGCGCCGCGCGGAAAAAGCGCCCGCGCCGCGGCGATGTCCACGCCGATATCCTCGGCCGCCGCGACCAGCGTGGCGTCAGACCAGCCATCAAAACCCACATGCGCCAGCGCCGCATCCAGAATGTCGTCTTTCAGATCTGTCATAGCTGCCTCCGCTGCCCGCAATGCTAGACATATAGCGGGGCCTTTGCTATAGCGCCACTTCCTGCAAATTCTTGCAACTCAAACTTAGAAAGGTGGTGAAAACCACATGCAGGTTAGTGTTCGTGACAACAATGTCGATCAGGCGCTTCGTGCCCTGAAGAAAAAGCTGCAGCGTGAAGGTGTTTTTCGTGAAATGAAGCTCAAGCAGCATTACGAAAAGCCGTCCGAGAAGAAAGCGCGCGAAAAGGCCGAAGCAATTCGGCGTGCTCGTAAACTGGCTCGGAAAAAAGCGCAGCGCGAGGGGATGCTTTAAGACCCTCAGGCTTTGCGAACCGGTCGGGGGTAACCCCGCCCAAAAAGACTTCCCCCGCACCATCCGGTTCGGGGGTTTTCTTTTTTGTCGCCCGTTGCGACGGGTCATTTGCGGCTTTGCCCCCCTGAATGCAAAAAGCCCCCGGGCGGAACCGGGGGCCTTTCAGGCATGGCATTGGGCAATGGCTCAGCCGCCATCAGCCTCGATCTCGGCGGCGCGCAGCAGGCGCAGATCGGCTGCCGCCTGACGGCCCAGAATCTCGCGATTATTGTCGCTGTCATCGTCAAAGATGCGGCGGGTGCGCACGCCGGGCAGTTCGGCAAACATATCCATCGCGCGGCGCGGGAACCAGGAGGTGCTTATATTCTCAAAGCCCGGCACCTGCTGCAGGATGCGGGTGATGGAAATCGTGCATTGTGCCTTGGGCACGGCCCCGTATTCCTGCACCAACCGGCTCAGGCGTGCCGCAACCTCGGGCGTCACATCCAGTTCCTGCACCACGATATGATAGGTCTCGCGGGCATGGTAATCGGTGTAGAAATCCAGCAACTGCGGAGTCATCCCGTAGATCACATCATTGCGTTCGGGGGCCGCGGGATGGCGCCAGGTGCCGGCGGGGTCGAACAACAGCCGCTGCTCGCCGTCGATCATCAGCGCCAGATGCCCGCCAGCGCCCGATCTGTTCGAGATCATGGTATAGAGCGTGATCATCGGGCTGCCCGGCGGCTCGTAACGGGCCTGCGCGACCGCCTCATCGGGGGCCCAGACAACTTCTCCGGCGCAAGCGGAAAGAGCCAGAACCGACCCGAAGGCCAGGAATCTGCGCCGGTCCATCATTGGAAAAACAGCGCCAGAAAGACGATCACCCCGATGCAGAAGATAATCGCGTTGGTCAGGAACTTGACGAAACCGCTGAAGGTTTCCTCCTGCTCATGAATGTCCATTTCGCCGTGCTTATGTCCGTTATCAGCCATTTTTGTATCGCGTCCCGTTAGCGTTTTGTCATGTTGTCTTTCGGATAGCTGATTTCGCCGGGCCTGTCACGCGTCTGAAGGCCTCACATCGCTCGATTGTGATCGAATTACCGCCCTGGCGGCACCGGCTTCAGCATCAACGGGCAAGGGTCGGAAACCTCCGGGCGGCGCACCACCTCGAACCGAGCCACCGGCGCTGCGTCGCCCACAGCCATGTAATCGGCAAGTCGCCCGGATTTGGCATATAGACTGCTGCGGCTTCCGGCATGACCCCGGCCGGTGACAGGATCATTCAGGCCAATTTCAGCCAGGGCCCTGAAGGTGGCGCTGCCGGGCAGAGCTGGCCCATGCGATCAACACATCATGGATGTTTTTCGCCCCAGGCATTCAGGCACAGGAGCCGCATTATTCGGGCATGCTGCCCTCTAATTCAACGGCCAGCCGGAACCCGATTCGTTGTGGAGGTTGGTCCGGTTGTTGCTTGGGCAAGGCGCGCAGGGTTACGCTGAGCTGGCTGACATGCTGGATCAGCTGCGATTTGATGCCTTCGGGGTCGGATCCGTAATAGGTGATGATGTCGGGTGCGAAAAACCCCATGCCCTCGATCCGCATGACGCCCGCGTCGGACCCGGTAAAGCCCATCGCAACCTCATGTTCGGCGTCCAGCTGTTCCTCGAAATTGCTGATATAGAGGATGATGCGTTCATAGGCCCATTCGGCGGGCGATTTCTCCGCCACCGGTTTTCTGGCCAGTTCCCTGGGCAGCGGCACCTGTTCGGGCGTTTTCGGCGCGTCGGGGTCGCAATGAACCGCGCGGGCATCGGGCAGCACCGCGCCTTCCATGGCCTCGGCCGATGTCCGTATCTCGTCGCCCACATGCTCACTCCCGCAATTGCCAAAGCCACGCGCCGTCTGAGCGCCGGGTTCGGGTGACCTCCTGCAACACCAGAAGATGGTTCAGATGGGCCACGGTTTCAACCAGGGCCAGCCCATAGGTGCCCGCATCGATACTGCGCTTGAAAAGCGGCTGGAAGCAATCACTGGCCACACGCGGGGTCCGCAGATGCGCCCGCAGCCGGGCCAAGGCACCGTGATGATTTTCGATCAGCTGATGCAGCCGGTCGGGCAGGCCGGTAAAGGGCAGTTTGTGACCGGGCAGAACCAGCTGATCGGCCCGCGCGAACCGCGCCATATGGGTGCAGCTTTCGATCCAGTCGGTCACCGGGTCGGCCATCGGCTCAGTCGCATAGACCCCCAGATTGGGCGAGATCGAGGGCAACAGCTGATCGCCGCCAATCACCAGATCCCCCTCCCGACACCAGAGCGTGGCATGCTCCGGGGCATGGCCATGGCCGATCCGCACATCCCAATCGCGCCCGCCAAGATGCAGCACATCACCGGCGCGGATGCGGCTAAAGCCGAGCGGCAGCGGGGCCACCATATCGGCAAAGTTGAACGGGCGTTCGCCCGCCCGCTGCGCCAGAATATCCGGGTCCATGCCTGCCGCGCGCCAGAAATCCAGCGTTTCGGCCGTGGGCCGCTCCTGTTCATCCAGCACCAGCATCCGGGCCATCAGCCAGGCGGTGCGGGTGGTGATCAGCTCCGCGCCCTGCGCCATGAACCAGCCCGCCAGCCCGATATGATCAGGGTGGTGATGCGTGACAATCACCCTTGTCACCGGCAACCCCTGCATCGGACCGGCCAGCAGCCTGCCCCATATCGCGCGGCTGCGGCGGCTGTCGAACCCGGTATCGACCACGGCCCAGCCATCGCCGTCGCCGTCGCGCAAGGCGTAGACATTGACATGATCCAGCGCCATCGGCAGCGGCAGGCGCATCCACAAGATGCCCGGCGCGACCTCGATCGCGGCACCCTCGGCCGGCGGTTCCGAATACGGATAACGCAGGGTCATGTCATGATGCCCGTGACGCCAGTGCCCGTTGGCCTGCAAACCATTTTCATACGCTTCACGCCGACAACTCGTCTGCGCTCAAGGCATAGAGATCACCCGCCCCCAGAACCGCTTGCGCCAGCAACCCATCCACCTCAGGCAGCAGCCGCGCGATGAAAACCCGCGCCAGTTTCGCACGCGCGCCATCCGGCCCCTCGGCCAGCGCCGCGCGCAGGTGGTAATGCCCACCCAGAACCCGCGCCACCGCCATCAGATAAGGCACCGCACCCGCGAACCGGTCATTCAACCCAAGCGCCACCAGCTTTTCAGTCGCCGCGCGCAACGCGCCCGAGGCCGCAAACAGCGGCGCGCCCTCAGGCCCGGCCGCCGCTGCCGTGGCATCGACCTCATCGAGCAGCGCAAACAGTGCCGCGCCGCCATCCATCATCTTGCGCGCCACAAGGTCCATCGCCTGAATGCCATTGGTGCCCTCATAAATCGCCGTCACCCGCACATCGCGCAGAAATTGCGCCGCGCCGGTTTCCTCGATGAACCCCATGCCGCCATGCACCTGAATGCCCATCTGGCTGACGGCAATCCCGGTTTCGGTGCCATAGGCCTTGGTCACCGGCGTCAGCAAAGCGGCGCGCGCGGCCCAATTGTCCTCCCCCGTCGCCTTCGCCATATCGATCGCCACCGCATTGTCCAACGCAATGGCGCGCGCGGCAAAGGTCTCGGCCTTCATCAATACCAGCATCCGGCGCAGATCGGCATGATCCAGAATGGTGCCGGTGCCGTTCTCGATCGGGCTGCGCCCCTGCTTGCGTTCCAGCGCATAGGCCAGGGCCTGCTGATAGGCTGCTTCGGCCTGGCACAGCCCCTGCACCCCGACCCCAAGGCGGGCATTGTTCATCATCGTGAACATCGCCGCCATGCCGCCATTGGGCTTGCCGATCATCCAGCCGGTGGCCCCGTCAAACTGCATCACCGCCGTGGGCGATCCGTGCAATCCCAGCTTATGCTCCAGGCTGACCACATTCAGGCTGTTGCGCCGCCCGGGATTGCCCTGTTCATCGGGGATAAGTTTGGGCACCAGAAACAAGCTGATCCCCTTGGTGCCCGGCACCCCGTCAGGCAGACGGGCCAGCACCAGGTGGCAGACATTTTCGGTAAAATCATTATCCCCCCAGGAGATGAATATCTTCTGGCCCGAAATCGCAAAGCTGCCATCGCCATTATCCTCAGCCTTGCTGCGCAACGCGCCCACATCCGATCCCGCCTGCGGCTCGGTCAGGTTCATGGTGCCACACCATTCGCCCGAAATCAGCTTCGACAGATAAAGCGCCTTGATCTCGTCGCTGGCGTGATGCTCCAGCGCTTCGATCTGGCCCTGGGTCATCAACGGGTTCAACTGCAACGACAGGCAGGCCGACCCGATCATCTCATTGACCGCCGTGGTCAGCACCATCGGCAGGCCCAGCCCGCCATGATCAGGATCCGCCGACATGCCGATATAGCCGCCCTCGGCAATCGCGCGGTAGCCGTCGGCAAATCCGGGGCTGGTGCGCACCACGCCATTCTCAAGCCGCGCCGGATGCAGATCGCCGCCCCGGTTCAGCGGGGCCAGAACCTGCTCGGCCATGCGCCCGGCCTCGGTCAGGATCGCCTGCGTCATATCGGGCGTGGCCTCGGCAAACCGGTCGGTCGCGGCAACGCGGGACATGCCCACGACATGTTCCATCAAAAAGGCAAATTCCGTGACGGGCGCGGTATAAGGCATGCTCTCTCCTCCTTGGCAGGGCGACGTGGGCGCGCTATGGCCCTGTCCTGGCTGCCGTTATGACCGGCGCGCAGCTCCGATCAACAGAAACGTAGCGTCCATCATGGCCCTTCACCAGACCAAAACCCTGCTCCCTGACGCCGCGGGCATCGCCCAGGCCGCCGCCCTGCTGAGCGAGGGCCAGCTCGTCGCCTTGCCGACCGAGACCGTCTACGGCCTGGCCGGCGACGCCCGCAGCGATCTGGCCTGCGCCCGGATATTCGAGGCCAAGGGGCGGCCACGTTTCAACCCGCTCATCGTGCATCTGCCCTCTCTGGCCGCAGCCCAGGAGATTGCCGAGTTTCCCGGTGATGCGCAGGCATTGGCCGCCGCGTTCTGGCCCGGACCCCTGACCCTGGTGCTGCCGCTCAAACCCGGCCACGGCCTGTCAGCGCTGGTCACGGCAGGGCTCGACACCGTGGCGCTGCGGGTCCCCGACCATCCAGTGATGCAGGCGGTGCTCGAGGCCTTCGGCGGCCCTGTCGCGGCCCCGTCGGCCAACCCGTCAGGCCGGATCACCGCAACCACCGCCGCCCATGTCCATGCCGGGCTTGGCGGAAAAATCGCCGCCGTGCTCGATGCCGGGCCCTGCCCGGTCGGTCTCGAATCCACCATCGTTGCTCCCGGCCCAAATGGCACCCGCCTGCTGCGCGAAGGCGGCCTGCCGCCCGAAGCCTATGCAGGCCTCTGCGGTCCGGTCCAGACCGACACCACCCCCGGCAAGATCGCAGCCCCCGGCCAGCTCTCCAGCCATTACGCCCCCGCCGCCGCCCTGGTGATGAATTCCGACCTCAGCGACCCCACCGCGATCCGCATCGGCTTTGCCGGCCCCGGCCCCGATCTGACGCTGAGCCCAACTGGCGATCTGGTCGAAGCCGCCACCAACCTGTTTCGCATCCTGCATCAGGCCGACGCCATGGCCCGCGCCAGGGGGGTCACCGAAATCCATGTCGCCCCGGTGCCTGATACCGGCCTGGGCCGTGCCATCAATGACCGCCTGCGCCGCGCCGCCGCGCCGCGCGGCTGACCGCGCTCAAGCGCCACAATCGCCTCATTCATCTTGGAAAAATACCTCAGAGGGTTTGGGAGAGGATCTCCCAAGCGGTCGGGCGAAGGCTCCCGGCACGGGGGCCCGAGCCCGATCGCACAGCCGGTCGCCGCACAGCCGTTCACGCCCGCCCGGCATCGCCCGACAGCATCAGCGGCGACACCCCCAGCACACCCAGCGCCGCCTCCCATTTTGCATCCATGTCGCTGCCAAAAACAATCTCGGCCCGGGCCTCGCAGGTCAGCCAGCCATTCCTGCCGATCTCATCCTCCAACTGCCCGGCTCCCCATCCGGCATAGCCAAGCGCCATCATCGCGCGGGTCGGCCCGCCGCCATGTGCCAGATCCTCCAACACATCCAGCGTCGCGGTCATGGCAAAGCCACCCGGCACGACCAGCGTGGTTTCGGGGGAACCGTAATCGTCGCTGTGCAACACAAAGCCGCGCCCGGTCTCGACCGGCCCGCCAAACAGGACAGGTATCAAAGGCGGGCGCACGGCCTCGATCCCCAATTGCCCGATCATTTCGGCAAAGCTCAACTCGGTCACCGGCTTGTTGATGATCAGCCCCATCGTGCCGGTCTCGGAATGCTCGCACAAAAACACCACGGCTCCCGCAAAGCGCGGGTCGCCCATTCCCGGCATCGCGATCAGCAACTGGCCGGTGAAATTTGTGCTCATGGCCTCTCCGGTTCTCTGTCTTGCCACAAGGATGTGCGCAAATCCCGCGCCGCGCAAGGTAACTCCATCGCCACGCCCGGCAACAGTTCGCCAAAACGTGACTTTCCTTTGGCCGCGTCACCTCCTAATCCGGGATCATGATCCGATCCTACCTGTTGCTCCCGCTCATCGCTGCCATTCTGGCCCTGTCCCCGCTGCCCGCCGACGCCCAGACCGGCGGCCGCGATCTGTCCGACATCGTTCAGCTGGAGCTTCTGCCCGGCTGGCGGCGCGATGACGGCACCCATATGGCCGGGCTCCTGATCCGTCTGGCCCCCGGCTGGAAGACCTATTGGCGCTCGCCCGGCTCGGCCGGCATCCCGCCACAGCTGCAAATGCGCCCCCGGCGCGGCCTGCAGGGCGTGCAACTGTTCTGGCCGGTGCCCGACATCTTTTATACCAGCGGCTATCGCTCGATCGGCTATTACGACCAGGTGCTGCTGCCGCTGCAGGTCAATCTGGCACCCGGGCAGGGTGAATTGCGCATTCGCGGCACCATGTCGATCGGGGCCTGTCTGGATGTCTGCCTTCCTGTTTCACTCGATTTTCGCGGCACGCTGCAACCGGGCGGCAGCCCCGACCCGCGCATTACCGCGTCCCTCGCTGACCGGCCGCTGACAGCAGCCGAGGCCGGCGTCGGCACCGTGACCTGCCGTTTGACCCCGATCGCCGATGGCATGCGCGTCCTGGCCCGCATCCCGGTTGCGCGCCAGGGTGCCACCGAAGTCGTGGTGTTTGAACTGCCCGACGAAGGCACCTGGGTGTCCGAGGCCGAAGCCACCCGGTCCGGTGGCACATTGACCGCCACCGCCGATATCATCCCCGCCGATGCCGGGCCCTTTGCAATGAACCGCTCAACACTGCGCATGACCGTTATCGGCGACGGCACCGCCATCGACATCCTTGGCTGCCGGGGCTGATAATCCGAACGCGCAGATAATCCAGCCCGTCGCTATGACGGCTTGAAGGGCTGCCCACATAGTCCAAAACCAGCCCCCACTTTTCGGCTCGCGCTCTTATCTGCCGCGCAAGGCATTCCGAAAACCGGTCCCCACTTTTCGGCCTGCGCTTCAGACCCGCCGCAGATTGACCACGCCATGCAAGGCCAACCCGATCAGCCAGACCGCCAGACAGATCGCCGCAGCCCCGCCGGCAAAGGTCAGAAACGCGCCGCTCATCCCTTCCGGCATTGCAGGCAACATCCCCGCCAGGGGCGCATAGATCCCGCCGCTGACCAGAGCCGCCCCGATCGTCGCCACAAACAGCGCCGCGACAACCAGCCCCGCCAGCCCGACCCCCGCCAGCATCACCGGTGCCCGCGCCGCCGCGGCCATGGCGCGCCGAAAGGCCAGTATCTGGCGGCCAATATCCTGCTGCATCGCAATGATCGACGGCACCACCAGCAACACCACCACCAACCCGAAGCCCAGCCCGTAAACCAGCGTGATCACCGTGGGTTTCAGAAACTGCGCCTGGCTTGAGGATTCATAGAGCAGCGGCGACAGGCCCAGAACCGTGGTCAGCGTTGTCAGCAGAACCGGCCGCAACCTGTCGGTGGTGGCATCAATGATCGCCGGCACCAGCCCGCGATCGGTGGCATAGTCATCCACCGTCGTGACCAGCACGATGGAATCATTGATGATGATCCCGGTCATCCCGATCAGCCCCACCACTGTAAACATGCTCAACGGCACGCCCCAGGAATTATGCCCGTAAATGGTGCCGATCAGGCCAAAGGGAATGATCGCCATGACCACAAGCGGCCGGGTCCAGCTGGCAAAGATCCAGGCCAGCACCAGATAGATTCCGATCAGGGTAAGCGCAAAGCCGAGCAGCGCATCGCTCAGAAACTCATTCTCCTGCTCCGCCAGCCCGGCCAACCGGGTGCCGACCCCGAAATCGGCCTCCACCTGCGGCAGGATCACATCGCGCAGTTCGGTCATCACCGCCTCGGCCCGGGCCGGGTCATCTTCGGATATATCGCCCGTCACCGAGACCAGACGCAGCCCGTTTTCCCGCCGGATCGTCGAAAACCCCGATCGGGACGTGACCGAGACCAGATCGGCCAGCGGCACATATTCACCCGATTCCGCCCGCAGCAGCGTCCGGTCCATGAAATCGGCGGTCAGCTCGCCAGCCGGCAATTCCACCCGGATCGTGGCGGTGCGCACCCCCGACGGGAAGGTTGCGGCCTCGATCCCGTTCAGGCGGTTGCGCAGCACCCGCCCGAGTGACCCGATATCGAACCCGAGCGCCTGGCCCTGCGGTGTCAGCTCAAGGATCATCTCATCGCGGTCATAGGCCAGGCTGTCCTCCAGCGCCGAAACCTCGGGAAAGGCGCGCAGCGCGGCCTGAATCGCCATCGCGGCATCTTTCAGCACTTCCGCTTCGGCCCCGAAAAGCTGCACATCCAGCGAATCGCCACCGGGCCCGCCACGATGGCCGCGAAAACTGACGGCCTCGGCCAAGGGATGATTGACCACCTCATCCTGCAAATCGGCAACAAACTGAAAACTGGAATAGGGGCGCAGATCGGGGTCGATCAGCTCGATCGCGATAGAGCCCAGAAGATCGCCATCCTTGTTTTCGGCAACCGCCAGCCCGCGGCCGGTAGAGCCGCCGATCTCGGCCAGCACATATTCCAGCGGGTTCAGGCCGTATTCTTCCTCATAGCGCGCGGCAACAGCGGCCGTGGCGCGCTGCATCTCGCGCATCATCGCCAGACTGTCGGCCCGGTCTGCGCCCTCCAGCATCGCAAAATTGCCCGAGATGCTGCTTTGTTCGGGCGCGTTGAAGAACCGCCAGGTCACATCGCCGCGCACAAACACCGCAATCTGGCTGGCCAGCACCATGATGACAGCCGCCAGCACCGGGTAGCGGGCCCAGATCACCAGCTTGATAAAGCGCCGAAAGATCGTGTCGCGCAGCCAGGTGAACCCGATATTGACCACCCGCGACGGCCAGTCATACCAATGGTTGCGGCCCGAATGGGCCAGCGCATGGGCCATATGATTGGGCAGGATCAGAAAGCATTCCACAAGGCTCGCGATCAGCACGATGATCACGGTAAAGGGGATATCGGCAATCAGTTCACCAAACCGCCCGCCAATGGCAACAAGCCCGGCAAAGGCCAGCACCGTGGTGATGCTGGCCGCGAAAACCGGCGCGGCCATGCGGCGGGCGGCGTTTTCTGCCGCCTCGACCGGGCTTTCGCCCAATCGCCTGGCCCGAAAATCGGCATGTTCGCCGACCACGATGGCGTCATCGACGACAATACCAAGTGTGATGATCAGAGCAAAAAGCGAGACCATGTTGATCGTCAGCCCGGCCACATACATCAGCGAAATCGCCGCCAGCATCGCCACCGGAATGCCCGCCGCCACCCAAAAGGCAATGCGCGCATTGAGGAACAGGAACAGCAGCAACACCACCAGCCCAAGCCCCATCAACCCATTGTCCAACAGCAGGTCCAACCGCCCCTGGATAGATGCGGCGCGGGTGCGGATCAGATCGACCGAGACCCCTTCGGGCAAGGTCAGCTGCAACGCCGCCGCGACCTCCTCGACCGCATTCTGAATGCCGATGGCGTCGCCCCGGTCAGACCGGTCCACCCGGATCGAAATGGCGCTTTGCTCGCCCACGAAATAGGCCCGCCTGCGGTCGATTCCGGCCTCACGCACCACGGCCACATCGCCGATGGTCAACGCCGATCCGTCCTCATTGTTGCGCAGGGCGATGCCCGCGATATCAACTGCGCTGCGCCGCGCCACACCGGTGCGCACCCGCGCATTGGCCCCGGTGACATCGCCTGCGGGGGCGGTATCGACCTCGGCCGCGATCGCCTGCGCGATGCCGGCCATGGTGATGTCATGCTGGATCAGCGCCGCCGAGGGCACCTCGACCATAACCTCGGGGGCCGCGACGCCGCGTATCGTGGTCCGCGTCACACCGGCATCGAACAGGCGGGCGACAAATTCATCGGCGAACCGGCCCAGTTGATCGACACCCACCGGGCCGGTGATCACCACATCGGTGACCCGGTCACGCCAGACGCCGCGCCGCACCACGGGATCTTCGGCATCCTCGGGCAGGGTGGTGACGGCATCGACCGCCACCTGCACATCATCGGCGGCGCGGCCCATGTCCCAACCCGGCTCGAACTCCAGCCGGATCGAGGCCCGCCCCTCGCGCGATGTGGCGCTGCTCTCGGACACGCCTTCAACCGATAACAGCGCCGGCTCCAGCACCGCGACAATCGCCCGATCCACATCTTCGGCCCCGGCCCCGGTCCAGGCCACCGAGACGCTGATACTATCAACCACGACATCGGGGAAAAACTGCGCCCGCATCCGCGGGAAGGTCACCAGCCCGGCCACGATCAGCACAACCAGCAACAGGTTGGCTGCGGTCCGGTGCCGGGTGAAATAGGACAGCACGCCGCCCGCTTTGTCGGGCAGCCGCCTCATCCGCCCATCCGGCTTTCGATCCGGGTGACAATGCGCGACGGCACTTGATCCTCATTGAGTTGCCGCAGCATCCGTGCCCGGACATCTTCGGGGATGAAACTGTTGCCCTCGACAAAGGCAATCAGGCGGGCGCGGCGATCCGGGTCCAGCGCGATGGTTGCGGGGTCCTCGGCCCCAGGGTCTTCGGGCGCGGTGTCAGCGGTGTCAGCGGTGTCGGGACGCAAGGGATTGACCCGGATGCCCGCCCCCAGAACCGGTGACCGCACGGTCACAATCTCGCGCCCGTAAAGCGGTGGCGCGCGGATGATCACATTGTCGCCCTGACGGCGCAACAGCGTCACCTGCGCCTCCTCCAACCGGTCATCTTCGCCCAATACCAGCACCCGGTTTTCGGCATCCAGCGCGGTGGCGGGCAACAGGGCCACCGATTGCAGTTCGGGTTCCTGCAATTCAACAGTCACGAAATCGCCAACCCGAAAGCCGCGCGTTTCCAGCATCTCGGCATAGAGCAGCCGCCCCGATTGCCCCTCCCGCACCGCGCCGCTTTCGCGGGTCAGGCGGGCAGGCGCGGTCAGATCGAGGCCCAGCACATCCAGCACCACCGTGACATCGGCTTGCGGCAAGCTGCCATCCGCGGCCAGCAGCCGGGCATATTGCGCGGTCGAGACGCGGAATGAGACCTCCAGCGCGTCGGCATCAATCAGGCGCGCCACCTGTTCATTGCGGTTGACAAGGCGGCCCTGCACCACCGCGACATCGGCCAGAACGCCGGCAAATTCGGCGCGCAATTCGGTCTCCGCCAGCACCCGTTCAGCCTCGGCCAGGCTGATCTGGCGGCGCTCCACCATGGTGCCGGTCTGATCCAGCCGCGCCATGGCCTGCGCCAGGGCCTGACGGCGCGACAGCACCGCCTGATTGGCGCTGGCAGCGGCCAGTTCGGCGGTTTCCAGCGACGCCGCCGATCCCACGCCGCGTTCCAGCAGGTCGCGCTGACGCGCCATCGCGCGGGCCCGCAGATCGGCCTGCGCCCGGGCACCGGCGACATCCTCGCGCGCCAGGATGACCGCAGCCTCGGCCTCGCGCAGATTGCCCTCGGCCTCGCGCAGGTCGGCCGCCGCCACATCGCGGGCAGACATCGCCTCCGCCGGGTCAATGCGCAACAGCAATTGGCCCGCCGTCACCGCGCCGCCATCCTCAAACCCCTCGGCCAGTTCCAGAACCGTGCCCGCCGCGGGGGCGCGCAATTCCAGCGATCGGCGCGACCGGATCTCGCCAAAGGCGGTCAGGATGGGCACGGTATCGACCGGTTCCAGCCGCCGCAGTTCGGCCGTGAATACCCGTTCGCGCACCTGGCCCGGATGGCCCGCAGCATCCCAGCGCGATTGCAGCGCCGTCCACACGGAATTCCCGGCCACTGCCAGCAGCGCGACCGTCAGTGAGATAAGAAACAGCCCCGTAAGGGAACGACGGAAAAAACGCATAGGGCCACAGACCTTTGGCAACCGGTTCACGCTATAGATAGGGCCAAGCCGCAACCGGGCCAAGTAAAGCTTGCACGAGCGCGCTACTTGCGCCGCTTATGTTCATCCAGACGCGGAAAGATCTCGACAAAATTGCACGGCATGTGCCGATAATCGAGCTGCCATTGCAAAATCTCGTCCCAGGCATCCTTGCAGGCCCCGCTGCTGCCGGGCAGGGCAAACAGATAGGTGCCGTTGGCAACACCGCCGGTGGCGCGCGACTGCACCGCCGAAGTGCCGATTTTCTGGTAGGAAATCATGGTGAATACCGTGGCAAAGGCCTCGATTTCCTTTTCATAGACATCGCGATGCGCCTCGACCGTCACATCGCGGCCGGTCAGCCCGGTGCCGCCGGTGGTGATGATCACGTCAATCTCGGGGTCGGCGCACCAGACGCGCAGCTGATCGGCAATGTCAGTGCGTTCATCGCGCAGCATCATGCGACCGGCCAGAATATGGCCCGCGCCCTCGATCCGGGCCTGCAACAGGTCGCCCGATTTATCCTGCGCCAGGCTGCGCGTATCGGACACCGCCAGCACGGCAATGCGGACGGGGATGAAATCACGGTTCGGGTTCAGACGTGTCATGGCGGTGCGGTCTTTCTAGCGGTGCGCGTGGCCAAAGCGCCAAAATCAGGAACCTGCGGCGGCCCTATCTAAAAAACGCGGGGCAGCAACGGGCAGGCGCGGGGTGGCCAGCGTTCGGGTCAGCCAGCTGCGGCCGTCTTCGCTGTTTACGAAATTCAGCAGGAAACCGGCATCGGGGGAAAGGTCGCAGATGGCTTTGCACCCGCCGCTCATAGCCTGCCGCAACCTTCGTTTCCGCCACCCGATCGGGCAGGATGCCAGATCCGGATACGCGGCGATCACGGCAAGGGCCGGCAACGCCTTCACGCGGTCACCTCGAACCAGTGCACGGCAGGGCCCAGATTAAGGGCGCGCGTGGTCCCGATCCGGCCTTCCACGCCCCAACTGTCATGGATATGCCCGCAAAGCGCCAATTGGGGCTGGATGCGCAGAATGGCATCCCGGATGGCGGTCGAGCCGACCGAAAGACCCGCCGATGTCACATCGCCCACCCCTTTGGGCGGCGAATGGGTGATCAGGATGTCGGCGGCGGCGCAAGGGGCAAGCATCGCCGCCGCCATAGCCTCGTTCAGGTCGCATGACCACGCACCAAAGGGCGTTTCCGGCACGCCATAGCCCAGGCCGAACAGGGTGATCGCGTCAATTGTCACGCTCTGGCCGTGCAGCACGGTCACATCGCCCGACACCGCCGCGCGCAGCTCCTCGGCGCTTTCGGCATTGCCCGGCACCACGACCATCGGCGCGGTGATCCCGGCCAGCAGCGCCATCGCACCCGCCAGATCCTGCCGCATATTGCAGAAATCCCCCGCCCCGATGACCAGATCGGCATCGGCGCTTGCCGCCACGATATCGGCGGCGCGGGCGCGGGCGTGGTGCAGATCGGAAAAAGCCAGAATGCGCATCACCCCTCCAGCCGCGCCTTCAGCGCCAGCAGATCGGCCCAGGCCTCGCGCTTCATGATCGGATTGCGCAACAGCCCGGCGGGATGAACCATCGGCAGCGCCGGGCGGCCCTGCACCTCGGCCCAATTGCCGCGCAGCCGGGTGATGCCGCGCCGACCGATCAGCGCCTGACAGGCGATATTGCCCATCAGCACCACCAGTTCGGGCGCGGCCAGTTCGATATGGCGTTTCACGAAAGGCACCATCATGTTCATTTCCGCCTCGGTCGGGTCGCGGTTTTGCGGCGGGCGCCAGGGCAGGATATTGGTGATATAAAGCGCCCGCGCGGCGTCAGGATGGGCGCGGCCCATGCCGATGGCGTCAAACATCCGGTCCAGCAATTGCCCGGCCCGCCCCACAAAAGGCCGCCCTTCGCGATCTTCGTCCCGCCCCGGTGCCTCGCCGATGATCATCACGCGCGCGCCCGGGTTGCCGTCAGCGAAGACCAGGTTTCGGGCCCCCAGGCGCAGATCACAATGGCCGAACGCTTCCATCTCGTCCTGCAGGGCGGTCAGGTTGCCTGCCCGCGTCGCGGCCTGCCGGGCCGCCACCACCGGGTCGATCTCCGCCTTTTCCGCAGGTGCCCGCGCCGCCGCCACGGGGGCTGCAACCGGGGCTTTCTCGGGCAGATCATAGCGATTGACGGGTGCGTCCCCGATGGCCTCATCGGCACCAAGTTCGACCTGCCATTCCAGCAGGGCCTTCAGGTGATGAAAATCAAGCGCAGGGTCCATGCCGCCCAAGCTAGGCCCGGTTGCAGGCAAGGACAATGGGGGACATGCCAGAGCCATCTTGTCGGCCCCCCGCCTTGTTCCTATAAGCGCTGAAACCGGTTCGGAGTGCGGCCATGACATTTTCCCAACGTCACCTTCTGGGCATCGAGCCGCTGGACCCCGCCGAAATCACCACCATTCTGGACCTCGCCGACCGCTACGCCGAGATGGAACGCAGCGCCGCCAAAAGTTCCACCGCGCTGGCGGGGCTGACCCAGATCAACATGTTTTTCGAAAACTCGACCCGCACCCAGGCCAGTTTCGAGATCGCGGGCAAGCGGCTCGGGGCCGATGTGATGAACATGGGCATGCAGACCAGCAGCGTGAAAAAGGGCGAGACCCTGATTGATACCGCGCTGACGCTGAACGCGATGCATCCCGATCTGCTGGTCGTGCGCCACCCGCATTCCGGCGCGGTCAACCTGTTGGCGGAAAAGGTGACCTGCGCGGTGCTGAATGCCGGCGACGGGCGCCATGAACACCCCACCCAAGCGCTGCTCGATGCGCTGACCATCCGCCGCGCCAAGGGCCGGTTGCACCGCCTGAATATCGCCATTTGCGGCGACATCGCCCATAGCCGCGTGGCGCGCTCCAACATCCTGCTGCTCGGCAAGATGGAAAACCGGGTCAAGCTGATCGGCCCGCCGACGCTGATGCCCGCAGGCGTCGCCGATTGGGGGGTCGAGGTTTATGATGACATGCGCAAAGGGCTGCAAGGCTCTGACGTGGTGATGATGCTGCGCCTGCAACGCGAACGCATGGATGGCGGATTTATCCCGTCTGAACGCGAATATTACCACCGCTACGGGCTGGACGCGGAAAAGCTCGGCCATGCCAAGGATGATGCCATCGTGATGCATCCCGGTCCGATGAACCGCGGCGTCGAGATCGACGGCACCCTGGCCGATGACATCAACCGTTCGGTCATTCAGGAGCAGGTCGAGATGGGCGTCGCCGTGCGCATGGCGGCGATGGATCTGCTGGCGCAGAATTTGCGCGCTGAACGGGAGGCCGCGGCCCATGTCTGAACCCATCACCTTCCGCGCCGACCGCGCCACCTATTGGCGCGAACATGCCTGGATCGCCGCCTTCGCCATGGCGCTTGGCATGGGCGTGCTGTGGATCATGGACAACCCCGATATCTGGACCGGGGCCGTGGGCGGGCTCTTTGCCGTGGCGGTGCGCGGCTTTTATCTGGCCTCGGACGAGGCCAATGCCGAATGGGTGCTGACCGACACCGATATTTCCGGCCCCGCGAACCGCCATATAAGGCTGGCCGATATCGCCAAGCTGCGCAGCCTTGGCAGCGCGGTGCAGATCGTCACCCGCGGCGGCGACAAGCATCTGATGAAATACATGGCCGACCGCCCCCGTGTCATGGCCGAGATCGAGGCCGCCAGGCACCAGCTCGAGGAGCCTTATGGATGATCGCCACCCTGCTGGAAAACGCCCGCCTGATTGATCCCGATGCCGGCACGGACAGCCCCGGCTGGTGCCTGATCCGCGAGGGCCAGATCGCCGCTCTGGGCGCGGGCAGCCCGCCCGCGCCAGAGGGGGCCACCAGCCGCATTGATTGCGCCGGACAGGCGCTGGCCCCCGGTATCATCGACATCGGCGTCAAGACCTGTGAACCCGGCGAACGGCACAAGGAAAGCATCCGCACTGCCGGGCTGGCGGCGGCGGCGGGCGGTGTCACCACCATGGTCACCCGCCCCGATACCACGCCAGCGCTGGACACGCCCGAAGTGCTCGAATTCGTCAAACGCCGCGGGGCCGAGGTGGCGAAGGTGCACATGTTGCCGATGGCGGCGCTGACCAAGGCGCGCGCGGGGCGCGAAATGACCGAGATCGGGTTTCTGCTGGATGCCGGGGCCGCCGCCTTCACCGATTGCGACCATGTCCTGCGCGACCCAAAGGTGCTGGCCCGCGCCATGACCTATGCCCGCAGTTTCGGGGCCCTGATCATCGCCCATCCGCAAGACCCGGACCTGTCCGCCGGGGCCGCCGTCACATCCGGAAAATTCGCCTCGCTGCGGGGCCTGCCCGCCGTGTCCCCGATGGCCGAGCGGATGGGGTTGGAACGAGACCTTGCGCTGGTCGAGATGACGCAGGCGCGCTATCATGCCGATCAGATCACCACCGCCGCCGCCCTGCCCGCACTGGCCCGCGCCAAACAGGCCGGGCTTGATGTCACCGCCGGGATCTCGATCCATCACCTGACGCTGAACGAATTTGACGTCGGCGATTACCGCACCTTCTTCAAGGTCAAGCCGCCTTTGCGCGCCGAGGATGACCGCATGGCCATGGTCGAGGCGGTCCGCGATGGACTGATCGACATCATCTCCTCGATGCACACACCGCAGGATGAGGAAAGCAAACGCCTGCCCTATGAGGTTGCCGCATCGGGTGCCGTGGCGCTGGAAACGCTGCTGCCCGCCGCGCTACGCCTGTATCATGCCGGGCACCTGACCCTGCCACAGCTCTTTCGGGCCATGGCGCTCAACCCGGCCCGCAGGCTCGGCCTGCCCGCCGGTCGGCTGGCCGTGGGTGCCCCGGCCGATCTGGTGCTGTTCGATCCCGACGCGCCCTTCGTGATGGACCGTTCCACATTGCGCTCGAAATCCAAGAACACACCGTTTGACGGCATGCGGATGGAGGGTCGGGTATCGCTGACCATTGTCGGCGGCACCGTGGTTTTTGACAGGTCCGCCCCATGATCCCGGCGCTGGAGACCTCGACCGCTCTGATGGGCCTGACCGCGCTGGCCGCCTTTCTGCTCGGTTCGGTTCCGTTCGGGTTGATGATCGCGCGCGCCTTCGGGCTTGGCGATATCCGCCAGATCGGGTCGGGCAATATCGGGGCCACCAATGTGCTGCGCACCGGCAACCGGCCGGCGGCCTTCCTGACCCTGTTGCTGGATGCGGGCAAAGGCGGCATCGCAGTGCTGCTGGCGCGGGCGTTCCTGGCCGAGGACGCCGCCCAGATCGCGGCGCTTGCCGCGTTCCTGGGGCATTGCTTTCCGGTGTTTCTGGGGTTCAGGGGCGGCAAGGGCGTGGCCACATTCCTTGGCACATTGCTGGTGCTGTTCTGGCCCGCGGGAATTGCCGCCTGCCTGACCTGGGCGGTGACCGCCGCATTATCGCGCATCTCGTCGCTTTCGGCGCTGGTCGCGGCCGCCACGGCCCCGGTCTGGATCAATATATTGGGGATGCCGCAGGCGGGGCTGGTCACGGCGCTGCTGGCGGCACTGGTCTTTGTTCGCCATGACGCCAATATCAAACGGCTGATGCGTGGCGAGGAACCCCGGATCGGCGGCAAATCCTGAGCCGAAATCCAAACGGGCCGCGCGCCTGAAATTGCAACCGCATCGCCCGGGCGCAAACCCGTCATGGCTCACCCGCCCTGCGGCTTCTTCTTTGCAAAAATACTCATATCCAAACCCGGGCGTCCAATCGCACCGGCCCGTATCTACCGCCCCGCGCGATACCGGTGCAGCCGCTCCGCCAACGTGCCGGAATGCAATTCAATCAGATGCCCATCCGGCCCGTAGAAATAGACCGAATGCCCTTCACCGGCAACGCGGGGGCACCCCGGCAGCACCTCCAGCCCAAGCGCCGCGATCTCGGCCAGCCGGTCCTCCAGCTCCTCCTCATCGACCCGGAACGCGACGTGGTTATAGCTCCGCTCGGCCAATGCCGCGCCCTGCATCACCGCGACCCAGACACCGCCGATATCATAGAACCGTTCCGGCGCATGCGAAAACGCATCGGCCCCGCTGTCATAGATCTTGCGCGCCTTCAGCACCTTGATCAGAACCTCCTCCATCCGGTCCGGATCGGCGCTGATAAAGGTGATGTGGCTCAGGCTCATGGGTCAGTAACTGCAATCGGCAAAGATCCGGGTCAGATCGCCGTTCCAGTCGCCATAATACAGCTCCAGCAATTCATCGGCGGGGGTCTTGCCGGTGTCCAGGCTTTCGCGCAGCGCGTTCAGGAAATGCGTTTCATCGGGCACCAGGCCGCCGGCACCGGGGCGGGCGCGGGTGGCCAGGCCATGTTCGGCAATCTCGACCACCCGGGTGGCCAGATCCTGCATCTTGATGCCATGTGTCTCGGCCTGCAAACCATCCACCGAAGCCGCGACGCGCAGGGCTTCCCGCGTTTCAGCGTCCCAGCCCTTGACCAGATCCCAGGCCGCATCCAGCGCGCTTTGCTCATAGGTCAGCCCGACCCACAGGGCCGGCAAGGCACAAAGCCGCCGCCACGGGCCGCCATCGGCCCCACGCATCTCCATGTATTTCTTGATCCTTGCCTCGGGAAAGGCCGTGGTCAGGTGATCGGCCCAATCGCTCAGCGTTGCGATCTCGCCGGGCAGCGCAGGCAGCTTGCCATCCAGGAAATCGCGAAATGACATGCCCAGGGCGTCGATATATTTGCCGTCGCGATAAACGAAATACATCGGCACATCCAGCGCGTATTGCACATAGGCCTCGAACCCGAAGCCCTCCTCGAACACGAAGGGCAACATGCCGGTGCGGGCCGGATCCAGATCGCGCCAGACCCGGGACCGCCAGGATTTATGGCCATTCACCTTGCCCTCGAAGAAGGGGGAATTGGCGAAAAGGGCGGTGGCCACCGGTTGCAGCGCCAGCGCCACGCGCAGTTTCTGCACCATGTCCGCCTCGGAGGCGAAATCGATATTGACCTGCACCGTGCAGGTGCGCCGCATCATCACCCGCCCCATGGTTCCGACCTTGCCCATATAGCTATCCATCAGCTTGTAGCGGCCCTTGGGCATCAGCGGCATCTCATCATGGGTCCAGATCGGGGCCGCGCCCAGACCGATGAAGCCAACCCCGATCTCATCGGCGATGTCTTTCACTTCCCGCAGATGGGTGTTCACCTCGTCACAGGTCTCGTGGATGGTTTCCAGCGGGGCACCCGACAGCTCCAGCGCGCCGCCGGGTTCCAGCGACACATTTGCGCCGTCCTTTTCCAGCCCGATCAGTTGCCCGCCTTCGCGGATCTCGGCCCATCCATGGCGGTCGCGCAGCCCCGACAGCACCGCGACGATCGACCGTTTGCCCTCAAATGGCAGCGGCTTCAGCGTATCCTTGCAATAGCCGAACTTCTCATGCTCGGTGCCGATCCGCCAATCGGATTTCGGCTTGCAGCCATCGGCCAGATACTCGGCCAGTTGCTCGTGCCGTTCAACGGGGCCGCCGCCGGATTGGGGAATGGACATGGGGGAAGGCCTTTCGCGGCGCTAAAAACGAGGTTTTCGGAGCCAATCCCTGACCCCGCCAGACAGTCAAGTCAAGGCCGGGCGATCTTGGGTTGACCAAAGCGTGACCGTGCCCGGCCGGGCCGCATTCAGGTTGCGCAGCAGAAACTCCATGTTCAGGCCGGGCAAGGTGGTGAAGGCGTCAAACAGAACATCGGCCCCGACCGCATTGGCCGGGATCACCAGAACACCGTCGGGATGCGCCAGCACCCAGAAAACCCCGCCATCATCGCCCCGGCGCAAGGCCAGCCGGGTCAGATCCTGCACCGCCAGCGTGCCGCCATAATAGGGCCCGAGATAGGCAATGCGGCCTTCATCCAGCGTCACCACGCCCGGCCCCTCACCGGCACCCTTGCGCGCAAACCGGATGCGCCTGAGCGCCAGAAACAGAAGGATGCCGCCAAAACCCGCCAGCGCATAGCCGAACCCGGAAACGACAGGACCGGGGCGCAGCGCGATCCAAAGCCCCAAAGCGCCGACCGCCACCGCAATCAGCGCCTCGCGCCAGCGCCGGATGACCGCCATGGCCTCGGGGCGGAAGAACCCGCTCACCAGTCGCCCTGCGTGATCTGAAACAGGGTCAGCGCGGCAATTGCGGCGGTGTCGGGGCGCAGGATGCGGGGGCCCAGCGCGATGGCAACGGCCTGCGGCATGGCCCGCAACCGGGTGCGTTCCGCATCAGAAAACCCACCCTCCGGGCCGATCAGAATGGCCGCTTTTCGATCCGTGCTGCCCCCTTCGCCGCGCCCATCAGCACATAGCGACGCAAGCGGCGAGGGCCCGCCCGCCAATTCCTCATCGCAGAAAATCAGGGCGCGATTCTCGGGCCAGCCCGCCAGCAGCCTGTCCAGCTTTTGCAGCTCCTCAACCGGCGGCACATAGACCCCGCCGCATTGTTCTGCCGCCGCCACCGCATGGGCCTGCAACCGATCCTGCCTGATGTGGTCCGCATTGGTGAAATCGGTTTGCACCGGCAGCACCCGCGCCACCCCCATTTCGGCGGCCTTCTCCACGATGAATTCGGTGCGGGCCTTCTTGATCGGCGCGAAGATCAGCCACAGATCCGGCGGCATCGCCTGCGGCGCGCTTTGGTCGTGGCATTCCAGAACGCCGCCACGTTTTCCGGCCGCGACGATCTCGGCCTGCCATTCACCATCCGACCCGTTAAACAGCGCCACGCGCCCGCCGACGCCCTGCCGCATCACGGCAAAAAGATAATGCGCCTGACCCCGCGACAGAGGAACCCTTTGCGCCACCCCAAGCGGATGCTCTACGTAGAGTCGGGTTTTGGCTTTCGGTGACATGAGGCGGACCATATGACCGGGATTGATGAAATGCCAGAGGGCCAGGTGGCGGATGCCGCGCATGGCAATTGGGTGGACCAATACGCGCCCCGATGGTCGCGCCCCTATCTGCGCCTGTCGCGGGCCGACCGGCCGATCGGCAGCTGGCTGCTGACCCTGCCCTGCTGGTGGGGCGTGTTGCTGGCGGCCGCCGCGGGCAGCCTGCGCTGGTTCGATCTGTGGATCATCGCGGGCAGTGGTCTGGGCGCGGTTCTGATGCGCGGCGCGGGCTGCACCTGGAATGACATCACCGACCGCAAGATCGACGCCGCCGTGGCGCGCACAAGGTCGCGGCCGATTCCGTCGGGGCAGGTCAGCGTGGCACAGGCGCTGATCTGGCTGATCGTGCAATGCCTTGCGGCGCTGGCCATCCTGCTGACTTTCAACACCGCCGCCATCGCATTGGGCATCGCCGCGCTGATCCCGGTGGTTATCTACCCGTTCGCCAAGCGCTTTACCTGGTGGCCGCAGGTCTTTCTTGGCATCGCCTTTAACTGGGGCGCGCTGCTGGCCTGGGTGGCGCATACCGGCAGCCTCAGCCTGGCCCCGGTCCTGCTCTATCTGTCGGGCATTGCCTGGACGCTGTTTTACGACACGATCTATGCCCATCAGGATACCGAGGATGACGCCCTGATCGGCGTGAAATCCACCGCGCGGCTGTTTGGCGATAACAGCAAGGCCTGGCTGCGCGGCTTTCTGATTGCAAGCGTCCTGCTGATGGCCGGGGCCGTCATTACCGCATTGCCCGCCACCGCCGGCGTCCTTGCCATGGTGATCTCCATCGCCGGGGCCTGGGGCTTTGGCTGGCACATGGTCTGGCAACTTGGCCAGCTAGACACCGCCAATCCGGAAAACTGCTTGCGGCTTTTTCGCGCCAATCGCGACGCCGGGCTGATTGTTGCGCTGTTTTTCGCCCTCGCGGCGATGGTGTGATTGAACGTCGCGCGCCAAGCAGTTATCTGCCTGTGGCAACATGAAGTGAGGCATGGTCGAACGGATGCGTATCAGAACTACTCTCGCAGCCTTTGGGGCGTTCGTATTGGCGGCCCTCCTGAGCCTGGGTGTCGCCGTAATCGCCGCCGATAATATCGAACGCCAATCGGTCACGGATATGTCTTTTGCGATGCGCGAAGAGGGCCTGGATTGGGTCGGCGTCACAGCCGATGGCCTGCAGGTTTTTCTAAGCGGCGAAGCCCCGGACGAGGCGACCCGTTTCCGCGCCATGCGTCGCGCCGGTGCCGTGATCGACAGCGACCGCGTGGTTGACGAGATGTCGGTGCTGGACCCCGAAGGCATCATCGCGCCGGTGTTTTCGATCGAGATGCTGCGCAACGGCGACGGTGTGTCGCTGATCGGCCTGATACCGGGCGCGGAAGGATCCGACCAGCTGACCGATGGCATCTCGGAGATTACCGCCGGGCTGGATGTCGCCAATATGGTCGAAACTGCCGATTTCCCGGTGCCGCAGGGATGGGACGCCGCCGTGCGGTTCGGCCTGCTGGCGCTGACCGAACTGCCACGCTCCAAAGTCTCGGTCTTTGCCGGGAGGGTCGTGGTCGAGGCGGTCGCGACCACGACCGATGAGCGCACCGAGTGGCGGGCCTTTCTGGAAGATAGCCGACCCGATGACATCGAACTGATGATGGATATCTCGGCCCCGCGCCCGGTGATCACACCCTTTACCCTGCGCTATGTCGTGGCCGATGGCCGGCACCGGTTCGAGGCCTGCTCTGCCGGCACGGTCGAGGACCGCGCCCGCATTCTGGCGGCGGCCCGCACCGCCGGGCTGAGCGATGAGGCGACCTGCGTGATCGGCCTGGGCGTGCCGTCACCGCGATGGGCCGATGCGGTCGAACTGGCGCTGGATGCGATGGGGCGGCTTGACGGCGGCACCCTGACCTTTTCCGATGCCGATGTGACGCTGGTGGCCGCCGAGGGCACATCGGCCTCGCTTTTTGACACGGTGATCGGTGAACTTGACGCCGCCCTGCCCGCGGTTTTTTCGTTGCATGCCGTCCTGCCCGAAGCCGCCGACGCCAACGCGACCTCGGAAGGGCCACCCAGTTTTACCGCGACGCGCAGCCCCGAAGGATACGTGCAGTTGCGCGGCCGCCTGCCCGATGATCGCGTATCGGCCGCCGTGCTGGCCTATGCCAATGCGTTGTTTGGGCGCCAGAACACCTATCTTGCCACCCGCACCGACCCGGACCTGCCCGAAGGCTGGCCGCTGCGGGTGCTGGCCGGGTTGGAGGGGCTGTCATATATCCACCACGGATCACTGATCGTGGAGCCCGACAGCCTGATTCTGCGCGGCAATTCCGGCAGTGAAGACACCACCTCCGAGCTGTCGCGGCTCTTGGCCCGGCAACTGGGCGTGGATGCCAGTTTCGAGATCGACGTGACCTATATGGCCAGCCTCGACCCGGTCACCGGAGAGCTGTCGCCGCAGCAATGCCTGGAGCAGATCAACGCGGTGCAGGAACAGCGCAAGATCACCTTTGATGCGGGCTCGGTCGAGATCAACGCGGCGGCGGGCGAAATTCTTGATGAACTGGCTGAAATCCTGCGCGAATGTCCCAGTGTCGAATTTGAGATCGGCGGCCATACCGACGCACAGGGGCGCGAGGACATGAACCTGAACCTGAGCCAGTCCCGCGCCGATGCGGTGCTGAACGGCCTTTTGGCGCGGCGTGTTCTGACAACGAACCTGACCGCAGAGGGCTATGGCGAGACCCGGCCCATCGCGGATAACGAAACCGAGGCGGGGCGCGAAGCAAACCGGCGCATCGAGTTCATGCTGCTGACCGATGTCCGCCAGCGCGACCTGGTCGAAGCCGCAGCCGAACGCGCCGCCATGCTGGCCAATGCCCGCCGCCCGGCCATGCGTCCCGACGGGCTGGCCCCGGCGCAACAAGAGGAAGACAGCGAATGAACCGGACCGAATTCATCGTGGTGATTGCGATCATCCTCTTTGTGGCCTTTGCGCTTGGCTGGTTCGCCAATTGGCTGGTTCACAAGCTGACCCGGGTCACCGGCGTCGATCTGAACGAGCTGGAGGAGATGGCCAAATCCCTGCATGACGCGGAAGAAACCCGCGATCAGGCGATCACCTATCTGCAACATCGCGAGGCTGAACTGACCAACCAGATCACCCAGACCGAGGCCGAATTGCGCGCCGCGATGGATGGCCTGCGCGAGGCCCGGCGCGAGGCCGAGGAATTGCGCATCTATGTCGAGCAGGCCAATCAGGGATAGGGTTTCGAATTGCTTCGCAATCCGATCCGTGGGGGGCCAGCCCCCCATTGCCCCCCGGGATATTTTCCGCGCAAAGAAGATGTGGTGGCGGGCTGGGTTCCGAAGGGTTTTTGCGTTTTTGTTAAGCCCGGCTTTACCCTGATGCTGTAGATCCGGACGCAGGTGCCTAGAGCGCATCGCGCCAAATCGAAATCACCGGCCGACCCGAACGCATTCGATTGCGCGAACGCTGCCTCGGTCCGGGTGATGAATGCTCGAATCCGATCAGGCGCGACGCGCTATAAATGGAAATCAGGTTTTTGCTTGCTGCTGAAGACAGCCCCCAAAGGGCCAAGGCAGATCGGCCAGACCGCGACGCGTCAGGGGTTTAACGCCCCTGGTGCGGGACAGACCGCTTTTTCGCTTTTGCGGGCCCGCAATTTTCCATGTCGTCGGTATGAGATCGTCAGTCCGGTTCGGACCAGCGGTTGAGGGCGTCTTCATCGGCCTCTCTGGCCTGCACCCAGGCCGCGCCACCGGCGGTGATTTCCTTTTTCCAGAACGGCGCGCGCGATTTCAGGTAGTCCATCAGATACTCTGCCGCCGCAAAGGCATCATTGCGGTGACGTGCCGCCGTCGCCACCATCATGATCGGATCCTCCGGGACAAGCCGGCCATGGCGATGGATGATCAGACAGCCCGCAAGCGACCAGCGGTCTTTAGCCTTTGCCGCGATGTCGGCCAGCGCCTTTTCGGTCATGCCGGGATAGTGCTCGATCTGCATCGCATCCAGATCACCGCAGGCCAGATCGCGCACGATGCCGGTGAAGCTGACCACTGCGCCCGCACCGTTCTGCGCGGCTGCGAAAGCGTTCAGCTCGGCCCCCATATCGAACCGGTTTTCCTGCACCCGGATGGTCATGTCAGCCCCCCGTCATCGGCGGAAAGAACGCCACTTCGCGGGCCCCGGCCAAGGGCGCGTCCATATCGACCAGTTCCTGATCGATCGCGGCGCGGATGGCCTTGGGATCGGAAAAGGCCAGCGCATAGCCGGCGTCGCGCAGGCTGAGCTCGGCCATCAGATCGGCCACCGTCGCGGCCCCGGTTTCGACCTGTTCATGGCCGGTGCCGACGCGTTCCCGCAGCCAGGCGAAATAGCGCACGTCAATCATTCGGATCATCCTTGAGATACGGCATCGCCTTTGACAGGTAATCCGCACCCGTCACCAATGTCAAAGCCGCAGCAAGCCATAACAGGGCCGTGCCGCTGTAATAGGAAATCGCCGCCCCGTTGCTGAGCCAGATCAGGTTGAACTCATCCTCGATCTCGCCCGCGAAGATACCAACGACGATATCGTTATCCATCCCGATGATGGCGACACCGAAATGATGCTCGAATATCCCGTAGGAAAACAGCACCGCGATTGCCACCATCTGCAGCGTGGTTTTCCATTTCGCCAGCCTGGTCACGGTCAGCGTGCCTGCCGTATCGCCAAGAAATTCGCGCAGACCGGACACGAAAACTTCGCGAAACAAGATCGCCGCGACCGGGATGATCAGCCAGGTGTTGAAACCGAAAAGCCCCATCAGCGTGGCCAGCGCGATAACGACCATCGCCTTGTCGGCGATCGGGTCCAGCATCGCGCCAAACCGGCTGTGCTGTTGCCAAAGCCGCGCCAGATAACCATCCAGCCAATCGGTCAGGGCGGCCCCCACAAACAGGGTCAGCGCCACCCAGTCGGAAAACGGCCGCGGCAGAATCAGAAAGATCAACGCCACGCCGGGGGCCGCGATCAGGCGAAACAGGGTCAGTATGTTTGGCAAGGTCAAACGCATCTGAAAACATCTAGCCGGGAATGGCGGGACGCGCCAGACTTTGGGTGTTGATTTCAGTCCGGCCAAGGCCCCGCCCTGCCCGGCGGCGGTATTCAGCCACCGCAGGCCAAACCGCGCGGTCAGCCTTTCTCGTGGAAATAGCCATAGATGGTTTCGGCCAGCGTGCCGGAAATTCCCTCGACCGCCTTCAGATCGGCCAGATCCGCACGCGATACCGCCTTGGCCGAACCGAAATGCGCCAGCAGCGCGCGTTTGCGGGTGGCCCCGACGCCCGGCACATCGTCCAGAGGCGTGGCGCGGAAGGATTTGGCGCGCTTGGCGCGGTGCGTGCCGATGGCAAACCGATGCGCCTCATCGCGCAGGCGTTGCACGAAATAGAGCACCGGGTCGTTGTGTTTCAGCGCAAAGGGCCGCGCCCCGGGGCGGTGAAATTCCTCTTTGCCGGCGTCGCGGTCGATGCCTTTGGCCACGCCGATGAAGGGCACGCCCTCGACCCCCAGATCGGCCATGATCGCGGCCACAGCGCTGACCTGCCCGGCCCCGCCATCAATCAGCAGCAGATCGGGCCAGGTGCCGCTCTGGCGATCCGGGTCTTCTTTCAGCAGGCGTTTGAATCGGCGGCCGAGCACCTCTTTCATCATGCCGAAATCATCGCCCGGAGTCAGATCGTCACCCTTGATGTTGAACTTGCGATACTGGCTTTTCAGAAACCCTTCGGGCCCGGCCACGATCATGCCGCCAACGGCGTTGGTGCCTTGAATATGGCTGTTGTCATAGACCTCGATCCGGGTCGGCGGCCCCTCCAGGCCAAAGGCCTCGGCCAGCCCTTTCAGCAGCTTCCCCTGCGTCGCCGTTTCGCTCATCTTGCGGGCCAGGCTTTCGCGGGCATTGCGCGCGGCCCCGGATACCAGTTCGGCCTTTTCACCGCGCAGGGGCACAAGGATCTCGACCTTGCGGCCCAGCTTGTCGCTCAGCGCCTGCGCCATCAGATCGTCATTTTCAATCGCGTGGGACAAGATCACCTGACGCGGCGGCGGCTTGGTATCGTAGAACTGACCCAGAAACGCCTCCAGCACCTCCGGCTCCTCCGCGCCCGACCCGGTGCGCGGATAGAAATCGCGGTTGCCCCAATTCTGATTGGCGCGGATGAAAAACACCTGCACGCAGGCCTGCCCACCCTCCATATGCAGCGCGATCACATCGGCCTCGGCCACGCCGCGCGGGTTGATGCCCTGCACGCCCTGCACATTGGTCAGCGCCTTGATCCGGTCGCGCAGGGCGGCGGCGCGTTCAAATTCCATCGCATCCGACGCGATCTGCATCTCGGCCGCCAGCCCTTCCTGAATCCTGGCACCATTGCCGGACAGGAACCGTTCGGCATCACGCACCGTCGCCACATAATCTTCGCGGCTGATCAGGCCCACGCAAGGCCCCGAACAGCGCTTGATCTGATACAGCAGGCAGGGCCGGGTGCGGCTGTCGAATGTGGCATCGGAACAGTTGCGCAGCAAAAACACCCTTTGCAACTGGTTCAGCGTGCGGTTGACCGCGTCGGCGCTGGCGAAGGGGCCGAAATAGGTGCCCTTTTCCTTGCGCGCGCCGCGATGTTTCTTGATCTGCGGATAATCATGCGCCCGGCTGACCAGGATATTGGGAAAGCTTTTATCGTCGCGCAACAGCACGTTATAGCGCGGTTTCAACTGCTTGATCAGGTTCTGTTCCAGCAGCAGCGCCTCGGTTTCGGTGCGCGTGGTCAGAAACATCATCTCGGTGGTCTCAGCGATCATGCGGGCGATGCGCGCCGAATGGCCGGTGGCTTTGGCGTAGTTCGACACGCGCTTTTTCAAGGCCCGCGCCTTGCCGACATAAAGCACCCGCGCCTCTGCATCCAGCATGCGATACACACCCGGAGAATTATCCAGCAACTTGAGGTATCCGGCGATGACCTCATGACCCTTCGGGGGCGATTTTGTCTCGTTTTCCGCCATTGCGCCCCAGTTGAATCGATTCCCCCCCCCGCTGCAACGCCAAGGGGGGCGGATCAAGGAAAATGATATTAACGATTTCTGTGGATAACCTTTAGGATAAAACCCGCAGAGGCCGGATTCTTCGTTGTATTCGGCTGCTTTCCGCTATTTGCCTCTTTTTTAGGCAGTTTTGCAAGTAACTGAAACCAAAGGATATTTTATTTCTTCTCACCATGCAGGGCGGCGCATTCATGAAACAGTCACACCTGCGTTACAATACGATTACCAGTGGACAAGTGCGCGGCGGGGGCAAGGAAAGGCCGCTGGCATACCTATTTGGCGACATCGCGATCAGTGCAGAACGCCCACGATATAGATGACGTAAAGCCCCGTCAGGCCGATGCCCACGGCGCGGCCAAATATCCAACGCCTATAGACAAACGGGATCAGCAGAAGCGACGCGGCCAGCATCACCCAGAGATCGAATTTCAGGATGCCGGGATCGACCGGAATCGGCCCCACCATCGAGGCGACGCCGATGATGGCCAGCAGGTTGAAGATGTTCGATCCGATGACATTTCCAAGCGCCACTTCGGCATGGCGCCTGAGCGCGGCCATCACGGTGGTGGCCAGTTCCGGCAAGGATGTTCCGGCCGCCACCAGGGTCAGCCCGATGGCGGTCTCGCTGACACCGTAGCTGCGCGCGATGATGACCGAGCTTTCGACCAGAAGATCCGCGCCAAGCGGCAGCCCGACCAGGCCAAGCGCCAGATAAAGCCCGATCTTCCACCAGGGCATGTCGGGATCTGCGCCCTCGACATCCGCCAGGCCCGCTTCTGCCGCCGCATCCGCCGCAAAACGGGCCCCGTTTCGTTTGTGGTTGCGGGCCGACATGAAAGCCTCGCCCAGCATCAGGCCCAGACCCGTCAACAGGATCAGACCGTGCCACCAGGTAATTGGCCCCAAAAAGGCCAGCACGATGAACAGCAGCGTCGAGGCGATCATGATCTGGAAATTGCGCCGCGTGTTGCATTCGCTGGTATCGAGCCCCGCAATCAGCGCCGGAACCCCAAGCACCAGCAGGATGTTGGCCGTGTTCGACCCCACCACATTGCCCAGCGCCAACCCCGGCACGCCATCCAATATGGCCTTGATGGCAATCAGCAGCTCGGGTGCCGAGGTGCCAAAGGCCACGATGGTCAGGCTGACGATCAGCGCCGGAATGCCCAGACGCAGGCTGAGATTGACCGCGCCGCGCACCAGCGTGTCACCCGCAAGCAACAGGATCACAAGGCCAAGGCCCACCAGCAGAAACTCGGTGATCAGCACCTAGCCACGCCCTTCGTTACAGCGACGGCAGCGGCCGCCGGTCAGGTTCACCCGGCCGCAACTGGCGCAGGTCGAGGGCTTTGGCAGGCCCCGCCGCCGCGCACCACCGGGCCAGCGCAACCGCCCGAACATGGCCAGAACTGCCATGCCGATAAGGAAGAATGTGGCGATTTTGACCAGCATGATTTTATAGTCCGAACTGCGCCCAAAGCGCTCTGTCTTCGATCTGGCCGATGGCATCGCCAAGTATCTGCGCGCCGAACCGCGACAACAACCCCTTGCGCGGTCCATAGACGGCAAACCGGGTCTTGTCGCCGAAGATTTCTTTCATCTTGGGTTGCACATGCGCGATGCCATCCGCCAGCCCGACATCAACCGCGCCCTGACCGACCCAGATTTCCCCGGTAAACAGGTCCTGATCGGCCAGCCGCCCGCCGCGCCGTGCGGTCACATGGGCGATGAAACTGTCATGGATCTGCGCCTGCAGCGCCTGCAGGCGGATCACGTCGTCTTTGCGTTCCGGGCGGAACGGGTCGAGCATGGATTTATCCTTGCCGGCCGTGTACACTCGCCGGTCGATGCCGTGATGGGCCATCAGCTTGTCAAAGCCGAAACTGGCCGAAATCACCCCGATCGAGCCGGTGATGGAACTTGCATCCAGCCAGATATGATCGGCAGCGGCAGCCAGCCAATAGCCGCCCGAGGCCGCGACATCCTCGACAAAGGCATGCACCGGGATCTCATGTTCATCGGCCAGCCGTCGGATGCGCGCCGCAATCAGCGACGATTGCACCGGCGAGCCGCCCGGCGAATTGATCACCAGCGCCACCGCTTTCGGCTTGCCCTTGCGAAATGCCTTTTCGATCACCGGGGCCAGGGCGGCGTCATTCAGGGCGCTGGGTTTGTTGCCCGCGGCGATCACGCCGGACAGGCGGATGACGGCGACACGGGGGGGCGATGCCATGAAGGGGATGAAACGTCTCATGATTTTCGATGTAGAGTGCCGGGCGGGGGCGAACAAGGCGGCACCCAAGGAAAACGGCACTTGTGGCCCGGTTGCACGCGGCGGGCTTGCGCGCGCCGCCCGCCTCATGGAATGTGCGGGCCATGGACCTGACCCGCCGCATTGCCCTTGGCCTTCTGGCCGCACCGTTTCTCGCCCGCCCTGGCGCGGCGTCGGCGGACGGTATCCTTGTCTTTGCGGCGGCCAGCCTGCGCCAGGGGCTGGATGCGGCGCTGGCGGCCTGGCCGGGCGCGCCGGTGACCGTGTCCTATGCCGGCACCGCGACGCTGGCCCGCCAGATCGAGGCCGGTGCCCCGGCGGATCTTTTCTTTGCCGCCAATGCGGACTGGGCCGCCTATCTGGGCGCGCGCGGGTTCTTTGCCGCGCCGCCGGTGCCGATCCTGGGCAACACTCTGGTGCTGGCAGGCCGGGCCCGGGAGATCACACCGCGCGCCATCGCGGATGCGCTGGCCGCCCTGGCCGCAGATGCCCGCATCGCCACCGGCTTTACCGAGGCCGTGCCGGTCGGCATCTACGCAAGGCAAACATTGCAGGCTTTGGGCCTGTGGCAAGCCTTCGCGCCGCGTCTGGTGCAGGTTGAGAACACCCGCATCGCGGCCGCGCTGACCACACGCGGCGAGGTGGCGCGCGCCCTGATCTATGCCAGCGATGTGGCCGCAGACCGCGCCTTGGCCGTCGAGGCCACCGTGCCGCCACGTTTGCATGATGCCATCATCTACCCGCTGGCCGTCATCGCCGCCGGGCCACATCCCGACGGCGCCGCCCTGGCCGAATTTCTGGCAAGCCCCGCCGCCCTGGCACGGTTCCGCGTGCATGGCTTTACCGGGGCGGGCGCATGATTTTCGGGTTGGGAGAGGCCGAATGGGGCGCGGTGGCGCTGTCGCTCAAGGTCTCGCTCTGGGCCACCTTGGTCAGTCTGCCGGTGGCGATCCTGACCGCCTACGCGCTGGCGCGCGGGCGCTTCATCGGGCATCAGACGCTGAATATTGCCGTGCATCTGCCGCTGTTGATGCCGCCCGTGGTCACCGGCTATCTGCTGTTGATCCTGTTCGGCACGCAGGGGCCGTTGGGGCGTTTCTTTGCCATCTTCGGGGTCGAGTTCGCCTTTCGCTGGACCGGCGCGGCGCTGGCTGGTGCCATCATGGGCTTTCCCCTGATGGTGCGCGCCATCAGGCTGGCGCTGGAGGCCGTGGACCCGAAACTGGAACAGGCCGCCGCCACGCTTGGGGCCGGCCGGGCGCGGGTGTTCCTGACCATCACCTTGCCGCTTATCGCGCCGGGCATCGCCGCCGGGGCGATATTGGGCTTTGCCAAGGCGATGGGCGAATTTGGTGCGACAATCACCTTTGTCTCAAACATTCCGGGCCAGACCCAGACCGTGCCCACCGCCATCTACACTTTCCTGCAAGTGCCGGGCCAGGAAGGCGCGGCACTGCGGCTGATCATCGTGTCGGTGCTGCTATCGGCAGGCGCGTTGATCGCCTCCGAAATCCTGGCCGCGCGAATGCGGCGGAGGATCGGGCGATGAGCGTCGAGATTTCCATCACGCATGGTTTTGACGGGCTGACACTGAATGTCGAGGCCCGGCTGGAGGGCGGTCTGACCGCCATTTTCGGGCCGTCCGGGGCCGGCAAGACCACGGTTCTGAATATCGTTGCCGGGCTGATCCGGCCGGACCGGGCGCGCGTCGTGGTCAAGGGCCGCGTGCTGGTCGATACCACCACCGGCACGTTTCTGCCGCCCGCCAAACGCAAGGTCGCCATGGTGTTTCAGGAGGCGCGGCTGTTTCCCCATCTCAGCGTCGAACGGAACCTGACCTACGGGGCCGCATCGCGCGACGGGCTGGCCGAAATGGTCGATCTTCTGGGTCTGGGGGCGCTGATGGCGCGTGCGCCCGGCACGCTCTCGGGTGGTGAGGCGCAGCGGGTGGCGCTTGGCCGGGCGCTTTTATCCGACCCGGATCTGCTGTTGATGGATGAACCGCTTTCGGCGCTGGACCGATCCCGCAAAGCGGAACTGCTGCCCTATTTCGAGCGACTGCGCGACCAGCATCGCCTGCCCATTCTTTATGTCAGCCATGATCTGGATGAGGTCGCGCGGCTGGCCGATCAGGTGATCCTGCTCGACAAGGGCCGCGTGGCCACTATCGGGCCGGTGGCGCAGGTTTTCGCCGGCGAAGGCCTGGCCCCCGAGATCAGCCGTGATATGGCGGCGGCTGTGCTGGAGGTGGATGTCGCGGGCTTTGACGCCGCCGACGGGCTGACCGAGCTGCGCCTGGGCGACACCGCGCTGTGGCTGCCGGGCAATGCCGGGGCAGTGGGCGCGCGGCTGCGTCTCAGGATCGACGCGCGCGACATCATGCTGTCCGAGACCGCGCCGCAGGGCATCAGCGCGCTGAACGTGCTGCCGGTCACGGTGGTGACAGTGCGCGAAGGCCCGTCATCGGGGGCGCTGGTGGGCCTCGATCATCACGGCCATCGGTTGATGGCCCGGATCACCAAACGCTCGCTGCGCAGGCTTGCCATCACACCGGGCAAACGCATGTTCGCGGTGCTGAAAACCATGGCCGTGGCGGCGCATCGCTGAAGATCTCTTACTGCGCGGTCCAGCCACCATCGACCGGAATCGCGGTGCCGGTCAGATTATGGGCAATGGGATCGCAGAGCCAGAGCGCCAGCGCAGCAATCTCGGCCGGGTCCGATATGCGTTGCGAGGGCTGCTTTTCCGCCAGCAGATCGGCAATGCCCTTGTCGCGGTCACCGTCAAAGGCTTCGGCGCGGGCCTCGATCTGCGGTGCGATCAGCGCGGTTTCGGTCCAGCCCGGGCAGATGCAATTGACCGTGACGCCGCCCTTGGCCCGTGACCCCGCCGTGGCATATTCCAGCGCCGCAACCTTGGACAGGCCCACCAGCCCGTGTTTTGCCGCCACATAGGGTGCCTTGTGGATCGAGCCGATCAACCCCTGCACCGAAGCGATATTGATCACCCGGCCATAGCCGCGATCGGCCATGCCGGGCAGCGCCGCCTGCATGGTGTCAAACGCAGCGGACAGGTTCACCGCCAGGATCATGTCCCAGGCCTCGCGGGGCATCTCGGCCAGCGCGCCGGTATGCTGCACGCCGGCATTATTGACCAGAATATCAACCCCGCCCCAGGCCGCCACCGCCGCCATCAGATCGCGGGTCCGATCCGGGTCGCGCAGATCGCCCGCAAAGAATTCCGCCTGCGGGCTGCCGGCCTGGCGCAGGCCCGCGCAAACCTCGTGGATCTGCGCATCGCCGCCAATGCCATGCACCGCAATGCGCGCCCCCGCACCCGCCAGCGCGGTGGCAATTGCCAGCCCAATGCCTTGCAGCGACCCGGTGACAAGGGCGGTTTTTCCGGTCAGATCGGTCATTCCATTTCCTCCAGCATCCGGCGCAGATCAGTTTTCAGAACCTTGCCGTAATTGTTTTTCGGCAATGCGGCGAGATAGTGATACTGCTTTGGCCGCTTGAACCGCGCGATATGATCAAGGCAGAGCCGGTCCAGCGCCGCCGCGCTCGCGCTGCCGACGATAAAACCCACCACCTCCTCGCCCCAATCGGGGTGCGGCGCGCCGATCACGGCGGCCTCGGTGACACCCGGGTGGCTCAGCAGAACCTCCTCAACCTCGCGCGGGTAGATGTTTGAGCCGCCCGAAATGATCATGTCCTTGGACCGGTCGCGCAATGTGACATAGCCATCATCATCGATGAACCCGATATCACCGGTCATCAGCCAGCCGTTTTGCAGGGCCTGCGCCGTCGCTTGCGCGTTCTGCCAATAGCCGGGCATCACGGGGGCACCGCGCACCATGATTTCGCCGCTCTCGCCCGGCGGCAGCGGGTTGCCCCGGTCATCACCGATCCGAACCTCCACCAGTGATTGCGCCCGCCCGACCGAGGCAAGGCGTTCGCGCCAACGCGGATGGCTGCGATCAGCCACATCATGGCGCGACAGGACCGTTATCGCCATCGGGCATTCGCCCTGGCCATAGATCTGCACGAAGATAGCGCCGAAATGATCCACCGCCGCGATGATATCGGCCAGATACATCGGCCCGCCGGCATAGATCACGCTGCGCAGGCCCTGCCCGATCTCGCCACTGGCCTTCGCCACCTCAGTCAGGCGTTTGACCATGGTCGGGGCGGCGAACATGTGGATATTGCCGTGATGGCGGGCCAGGTCCAGGATTTCGGCCGCATCAAAACCGCCCGAGGCCGGAAAGACATGCCGCGCACCGGCGCGCACATGCATCATGTTGTAAAGCCCGGCGCCATGGCTGAGCGGGGCCGCGTAAAGTGCTGCATCCTGGCCGCGCACGAGGTCGACATCGCGCTGATAGGCGTCGCTCATGGCGGTTAGCATGTGATGTGTGATCATCACCCCCTTGGGCCGCCCGGTGGTGCCAGAGGTGTAGAACAGCCAGGCCAGATCCTGCGCGTCGCGCGGGGCGGGGGTGGCAAGGGCGAGGTGATCCAGCGGTAAGGTGTCGATGACCTCCACACCCGGGGCAGCCGCACGCAGACCCGCGGCCAAATCGGGCGTGGCAAAGCAGATCGTGGCCTCGGCATCGGCGATGATCCAGGCCGCCTCACGGCCATGCAGCTTGGCATTGATCGGAACCACCGCAGCACCTGCATACCACGCGCCATATTGCGCAATCAGATAGTCGGGCGTGTTTTTCATGAACAGCGCCACCCGGTCGCCCTGGGCGATGCCCCGCGCCAGCAGCGCGGCGGCAACCTGCGCCGATTTACGATGAAAGCCGCCATAATCTTCGGCAAGATCATGGCCCAGATAGAGAGCGGGCCGCGTCGGGTCAGCCTGCGCCATGCTGTGAAGCCAGAGGGAGATATTCATCGACCGGACCGCCCGCTATGTTCCGCATACCATAGCAGGCATAATCGCCGCGTCAGCCCGGCTTGCGCGCATCGATATTCCAGTGCGCCATCACCTCATAGGGTTTTTGCGACTGGATGATGGTCTCGCTATGGCTCAGGCTGACAATCTCGAACGGCGCGAACCCTGCTTCGATATCGGTTTTCGACCACAGCGCCATCTGGCCAACCCCGGCATAGGGGCCTGCCTCGTTGATCTGCATGCCGCCGGGGATTTGCGGGCCGCGCGCGGTGGCGCGATCCGAATAGATCTCGGAATGGATCATCCCGCCGGGTTTCAGCACGCGGGCGGCCTCGATCAGCGCCTGGCGCGCCGCGGCTTTCGGGGCCTGGGTGATGGCGGCGCGTTCCAGAACCATGTCGAAACTGTTGTCGGCGAAGGGCAGATCGGTGAAATCGGCGACCTGAAATGTGCCGTTCAGCCCGTCCTCGGCAAAGCGGTTTTCGGCGAAGGCGATGGCCGGCGCAGAGGCGTCGATGCCGGTCACATCAAACCCTTCGCGGGCGCAGAACCACAGGTTGTTGCCGGCACCGCAGCCGATCTCCAATATCCGCACATCACTGCGCGCCTGGTCGCGGGGGCGGTGGCGGAAAACAAAGGTGACGATCGAGTCAAAGGGATAGCGGTTGAGCTGCTGGCCCGCGTCGTATATCTCGTCCCAGATCGGATCGAAGGTTTTTACGTCGCTCATCTGGCCAATTCCCTTTCGCAAAAGCGGCTTGCAGGTATCTGGAAATGTCCCTCAAAGCAAACGATTTCTATGTGCCGGGCCTGATGGACCTGTCGAAATACCGGTTCCAGCGCGCGCCCGCCGATGATGCCTGGGATGCGTTCGTGGAGCGCTCGGCGCAGGGCACGATTTTCGCCTCATCGGCGTTTTTGAATGCGGTGCCGTTCACGCCGGGGCTGTGGCTATGCCTGAAAAAGGATCAGATCGTCGGCGCTGTCGCGGTGATCGAGGAGGGCGACAATGCCGTGCTGGCCCCGCATGTCATCCATGGCGGCATCATGTTTGCGCCCGCGCCCCCCGAACAAAACCGCGCGCAGGTGATATCGGAACAATTCCGCATCACCTCGGCCATCATCCGGCATCTGGCGGACACCTACCACAATATCGCCTTTGCCAACGCGCCGGGGGTGACCGACCTGCGGCCGGTGCAGTGGCACAATTATGGCGAGGACGGCCCGCATTTCGAGATCGCGCTGCGCTATACCTCGTTCCTGCCGCTGGCCGTTGGCGGGGAAAATCTGGAGACCTGCCCGATCTATCTGGGCTGCAACAAGTCGCGGCGCCAGGAAATCCGCTATGGCACCGAGCACGGAATCACGGTTGCGCGCGGCACCGACACGGCCCCATTTCTGGACCTCTACCAACAAACATTTGAACGCCAGGGGCTGGCAGTGGACGCCGCAGAACAGGCGCTGTTGCAATCGGTGGCCGCTGGCCTTTTGGCGGCTGACCGGCTGGAGATATACGAGGCGCGCGAGGCCGATGGCACCCTTGGCAGCGTGGTGCTGATCGGGCGTGACACCAAGCGCGCCTATTATCTTTACGGGGCCAATAACCCGGCCTTGCGCAGCGGGCATTGCGGCACCATGGCGCTCTATCATGCCTTCACCGATCTGGCGGCGCGGGGCGTGGCGGAGGTCGATCTTGAGGGTGTGAATTCGCCCAAACGCGGCTATTTCAAGCTCAGCTTTGGCGGTGACGTGCGGCCCTACACGCGTGTGAGCCTGACCCGATGAAAACGCTTGGCGTGTTCCTCAATGGCGTGGCGGAATTCGAGACGCTGTTTCATATCCTCACCCGGTTGCATTCCCGTGACAGGATAAAGCTGAAAATCTACATGCCGGGCGGGTTGCCGCGCCGGGTGCCGCGCGTGGCCCGCGCCATAGCCGAGGCCGGTCTGCCGGTCGAGACCCGCCCCAATTTCGCGCTGAAACGGGCGCATGGGCGATGGTTCAGGGGCATGGACGCAGTGCTGGACCTGTCCGATCCCGATTATGACGCAACCGCCTACGCGGCCCGCACCAACGCGCTGCGCGATCTCGGCGTGCCGCTGATCTTTGTCCAGCATGGCGGCAATCAGGGGTTCCTGACCTGCCTGATGACGCGGGTTTTCAACTATTACGCCGGGCTGATGCTGCTGTTCAATCCGGTCCCCGAACGGTTCCGCGAAAATTTCCCGCCAAGCGCCTGGGAGGCGATGCGCGTTGTCGGGTTTCTGAAAAAGAACGTCTATGATGCCCCCGCGCCGCCGCCGGATTTGCAGGCCCGGCTGGCGGCTGCCGCGCAGGTCGTGCTGATCTGCCATTCGTTTCGCTGGCAGGGGCGGTTTTCCGATCATCTGGTCGATGATTTCTATGCCATGGTGGCGGATTTCTGCGCCGCCCATCCCGACAGGTTGGTCATCGTCCGATCCCATCGCGGCAAGATCCGGGGCGTGAACCGTGACAATGACCGGCGCCTGGCCGGCATCGCCAATCTGGTCTTTTCCTATTCGCATTCCGGCCCGATGAAGGGCTGGCCGATCAATCAGGTGCTGGCGATCAGTGATATCTGTGTCACCCACAGCTCCACCGTGGTGCTGGATGCGGTCTATGCCGACACCCCCGTCGCCTTGCTGCCCGAAGATGACCCGGAGAGGTATTTCTACACCGGCGTGCCGGTTGTCGGCGATCTGGAGGCGCTGGAGCGGTTCTGCGCAGATCCCGGCATCAGCGCCCCCGCACAGGCCGCGATCCGGGCCGAATATGGCGATCTCGACAGCAATATCGACCACGCCTGCGACCAGATCGAGACCTTCATGGCGGCCCTACCAGCCAAGCCCCAGCCGTAGCGCATCATAAATCGCGGCATGGGTGTTGCGCGACGAAACCGCATCACCGATCCGATAAAGTGCAAATTCCCCATCCGGGTTGCGATCCGGAAACAGCCCGCCCGCGCCCTGCAACAGCGCGCCCTGATCAACCTGCCCCAGATTCCGCGAGAGCGGCTTGAGCTCGAAATAAAGCTCATCCAGCGGCAGCGTGCCCTGATTGACGATCACCTGATCATAGTCCCGCATATCCTCATGATCGGAATAATCGGTGCCGATGCGGGCGCTGAGCAGATTTCCGGCCCGGCTCAGCCCCTTCAGGGTGCGGGTGACGGTGAACAGGGTATCGCGGGCCTGCAGGCTGCGCATATAGGGCACCAGATTCATGCCCATGACCTCGGGTGCGAAACTGCGGTCGCGGGTCATGATCTCGACCCGGCCACCGGCGGCGGCGATGATCTCGGCGGCCTGCAGCGCGACATGATCGCCGGCATCATCATAGATCAGCACATTCTCGCCCGCGCGCGCATCGCCCGACAGGATATCCCAGCCGGTGATGGCCAGATCATTGCCATGTTCCAACACGGTGACCTGCGGCAGGCCGCCGGTGGCGATCACCACCATATCGGGGGCCAGCGCGATGACATCTTCGGCCTCGGCATATGTATTGAACCGGAACGCCACATCGCGGGCGGCGCATTGCGCCATGCGCCAGTCGATGATGCCGATCATCTCGGCCCGGCGCGGCGATTGCACGGTCAGCCGGATCTGCCCGCCGGGATCGCCTGCCGCCTCGAACACCGTCACGTCATGGCCGCGTTCAGCCGCCACCCGCGCCGCCTCCAGCCCGCCCGGGCCGGCCCCGACAATAACCGCCCTTTTGCGGGTTTCAGCCGCCGCGATGACATGCGGAACGGACAGCTCGCGCCCGGTGGCGGGGTTGTGGATGCACAGCGCCTCGCCGCCCTGATAGATCCGGTCCAGGCAATAGGTCGCCCCAACGCAGGGCCGGATATCCGCCTCGCGCCCTTCGACAATCTTTTTCACGATATGCGGATCGGCCATATGGGCGCGGGTCATGCCGACCATATCCAGCAGGCCCGAGGCCACCGCATGGCGCGCCGTCGCCACATCGGGGATTCGCGCGGCGTGAAAGGTGGGCATGCCGGTTTCGGCCCGCACCCGGCCCGCGAAATCCAGATGCGGGGCCGCGGCCATGCCCTGCACCGGGATCATATCGGTCATCGCGGCATCGGTGTGGATCCGGCAACGGTTGACGTTGAGAAAATCGACCAGGCCCGAAGCCTTGAACCGTTTGCCGATCTCGATGCCCTCGACCGGGTCAATGCCACCTTTCTGCATTTCATCGGCCCCATAGCGGACGCCCAGAATGAACCGGTCGCCAACCCGGTCGCGGATGGCCCCGAGAACCGCCATCGAAAACCGCAGGCGATTGTCCAGATCGCCGCCCCAGGGCGGGGCCATGGCATTGGTCAGGGGCGACATGAACTGATCGCCCAGATGACCATGCAGGATGACCTCCACCCCATCGAGCCCCGCCGCCTTCATGCGCTCGGCGGCATCGGCGAAATCTCCGATGATCCGGGCTATGTCCCAATCCTCGATCATTTTGGGAGCCGCCCGATGCGCCGGTTCGCGGTCATGCGTCGGGGCCAGCGAGGGCAGCCAGTCGCCCTTGTTCCACCCCGTGCGGCGGCCCAGATGGGTCAGCTGGATCATCACCGCGCAGCCATGGTCGTGGCATTCATCGGCAAGCCTGGCCATCCAGTCGACGACCTCATCCTTATAGGCCAGGATATTGTTGAAAGCTGGCGGGCTGTCGCGGGAAACGGTCGCCGAACCGGCCGTCAGCGCCAGGGCCACCCCGGCGCGGGCGCGTTCCACGTGATAGGCGCGGTAGCGGTCCTTGGGCATGCCATCTTCGGGATAGGCCGGTTCATGCGCCGTGGTCATGATCCGGTTCTTCAGGGTCAGATGCTTCAACTGATAGGGCTGCAAAAGCGGGTCGCGGCGCATGCTTTTTCCTTTTCTGCCTGCGAGGCCGGCGCGGCAAACGCGGTCAGCGCCGAAATGTCACCCGGATCGGGCCGCCGCCCGATGAACCCGTGCAGATAGTCCGGGTCCGGGCCAGATGGTCCGATAACGGCTCGGACAGTTCCAGCGAATAATGCCCGATCTGCATATGATACAGGATACAGTCCCGTGAAACGGCCATGGGCGACCGGCCCGCAGACCAGATGGGGCCTTGTCCAGGAGGGTCGCAAAGGCTGCGCTGGTCTCAACAATGGCAAAACTGCGATGCCACTTCCTGCGGCGCGACCGAGGGGCCGAGCACGGATGCCCCCTTACCGCCGCCGCCAATCACCACGACCCGGTCATATCAATTCATCTGGACCCCTCCCCTCATGTATTGATTCTGTCGGGCATGAGACATGAATGCCCCGCTAAGGCATTTCTGGGAATAGCCGCGACAGGATGCATCGCCTGGCGCGTTGAAATCCTTGATTTCAGGCAGCGTCAGGTGATTGAGGGTTTTTCTGACGTGCCACAACCCCTGCCCAAATCTTGAACGATACGGGCCATCATCCGGTCGCAGGCGGCGATCTGGTCGAGGGTGATATATTCATCGGGTTTGTGGCCCTGCCCGGCCATCGACCCCGGCCCGCAGATCACGGTGGGGATGCCAAGCCCGGCAAACACGCCCGCCTCGGTTCCGAAGGCCATCTTGGTGGTGCGGTTGGTTTCGGCCAGCGCCAATGCCGCCGCAATCACCGGCGCGTCCGGCGCGATATCGAGGCCGGGATAGGCGTTGATCTGATCGATCTCGATGGCCGCGCCGTCCCAGAGCTGGCGATAGCGGCCCGTGACGACATCAGCGGCGGCGTCGATGCGCGCCTGCATATCTGCGGGCCGATCCCCCGCAAGATGGCGATATTCAAAGCTCAGATCGGCCCGGTCGGGCACGATATTGAGCGCCGTGCCGCCAGAAAGCGTGCCGATATGAACGGTGCTGTAGGGAATGTCATAGGCCGGATCACGGGCCCCGCCCTGGCGCAAATCATCCTGCACGCCGCGCAGCGCGGTCACGAAATCCGCCGCCAGATGCAGCGCGTTGACAAAATCAGGGGCCAGCGAGGAATGCCCGGCCTGGCCCCGGCAAATGGCCGTAAATGCGGCCTTGCCCTTATGGCCGATGGCCACCTGCATTTCGGTCGGTTCGCCCACAAAGGCGACGCGCGGAGTGCCCAATAGCGGGGCCAGCCGGTCGATCATCTGCTGAATGCCGACGCAGCCGATCTCTTCATCATAGGAAAAGACCAGCTTCAGCGGTTCGGCCAACGGGCTGCGCGCGGCCATATCGGCGGCCGAAAGCATACAGGCCAGATAGCCCTTCATATCGGTGGTGCCCCGGCCATATAACCGGTCGCCCGCCCGCGTCAGGGCGAAGGGCGCGCGGGTCCAGTCCTGCCCGTCAACCGGGACCACATCGGTATGGCCCGACAGCAAGATCCCCGGCCCCGGCGGCCCGATCTCAGCATATAGCCCCGCCTTGTCGCCATGCTCGATCCGGGTGATGCGGGCCCCAAGATCGCGCAGACTGGTCTCGATATAGGCGATGATACCGGCATTCGGGCGGGCGCTGACGGAGTTGAGCCCGACCAGATGTTCCAGCATGTCCAGCGTCCGGGTCATGTCGGGTGTGATCGCGGTTTCGCTCATTGGGCATCCTCCGGCCCCGGCAGGCTGCCGGTCTCTTTCAACCCTTTGCAATAGTCCACAAAGACGCGCACCACATTGGCGCGATCGGCATCCGACGACATCTGCAATCCCATATGTATCGGGCGCATATCGCCGGTGATCGGAATGAATTTCAGCGCTTTGCCATCGGGTGACTGCGCAATCAGGGGCCGCATATTGGCAATCGAATAGCCAAAGCCATTGGCCACAAGGCTGCGCATCACCGCCATGTCGCGGGTGCGTTCGGCGATGATCGGCCTGGCTCCGATCCGGTGGAAGAAGGACAGGAAATAGTCTGAACTGAACGGCAGGTCGAGCAGCACCATCGGATGATCCACCAAAGCCTCGACCGTCACGGCGGGCAGATCCGCCAGTGGGTGGCTTTCGGCGACAATCACATAGGGCGGCAATTCGGTGATCGGCACGAACCGCAGATCACGCGGCAGATCCAGATCATAGGTCAGCGCCACGTCAACCTCGGCCCGTCTGAGATAGCTGAAGATCTCGGCCTGGTTCAGCTCATGCTGGCGCACGCGCACATCGGGAAATGCGGTCTCGAACCCGCGTCTGAGCCCCGGCAGCACAACCTGCGCAAAACTGAGCAGGCAGCCAATCGCCAGCGGCCCGCGCACCGTGCCCGCGATATTGCCGGCAAGATCGGTCAGCGCGTCGGCCTCTCGCAACACCACGCGGGCCTGTTCCATCATCTGACGCCCCGCCAGGGTCAGCGACAGGCCCTGCGCATGTTGGCGCACGAAAAGCGGCAGGCCGAATTCCTGTTCCAACTGGGTGATCGCCGCCGAAATCGAGGGCGACGACACATTCACCATATCCGCCGCCCGCGAAATGCTGCCCGCCTGACCGACGGCCACGAAATATTCCAACTGTCTGAAACTGTATCGCAGCATGTCAGCGGCGCGGCCTTTCGCCTTGGGGTGCAGTCGCCGAAGCCTACCCCATTCGGGCCGCGGCGAAAGCGATATTCGCGCCACTGCCCCCGTCAGCCTGCCGCGTCCATCCGCGCCTGCCATTTCAGGAAATCATGCACCGTGCCCTCGTAATCGGGGCCTGCCAGCGGGCCGCCGGTGGCGTGGCGCGAGGAGAGCGCGACCTGCATCTCCTCCAGCTTTTCGCGGTCCTCGCGGTTCACATCCTGCCACAGACGGATGCGGTCATTGACCGTCGCGGCGTCCAGATCATCGCCATGAACCGACATCGTCCAGCGTATTTCGGTGGCATCCACCGCGACCGGGTGCAACGACAGCGACACCAAAAGCGAGGCCGCCTGGCTGACCACCTGGCAGGGAAACACCGCATAGAGCGTCGAGCGCTGTTGCGCCGCCGGGTCCAACCCCGGCGCGCCAGAGCCGCGCAACGGAATACCTTGCGGGTAATTGGCGAAATAGCTGGTGAACCCGGGGCCAGACACGGCCTTTTTGCTCAGGCCCGTGGGCGTGTAGCCATGCAACGTTTGTGGGTGGACCACCGACAGGTGATAGCCTTCCATGAAGTTCTCGATCAGGCACTTCCAGTTCGTGCGCCAGACCTCCTGGGCGGCATGGACGATGCGGAATTCTTCTGGCCGGTAGGGACCGATCAGCGCGCCAAGCCCGGCCAGTTCGGCGTCCAGATCGACCGGGCTGTCGCTGAGGCTGGCATAGATGAACCCGAACCGTTCGGCGCAGGCAAACCCCGGCAGGGCGCAGGTTTTAGGGTCGAAATCGGCATTCACCATGCGCGCGGCGCGCAACAATGTGCCGTCAGTGCCATAGGTCCAGGCGTGATAGGGGCAGACAAAGCGTTTGGTATTGCCCTGGCCTTTTGCCACCGGCATCCCGCGATGCCGACAGACATTCGACAAAACCCGAACCTGACCATCATGACGGGTGACGATCAGCGGCTCATCCAGCAGGTTTGTGGCGAAGAAATCGCCATCCTGCGGCAGCTCATCGGCGCGGCCAAGACAATGCCAGCCCGCCCGCAGAAATGTGGCCCGTTCATGCGCGAAAAGACCGGCATCGGTGTAGAATCGCCCGCCCATTGCCCAAGGCGCATCATCGGGCCGGCTGGCCAGCACCTGAAGCCGTTCGCGCAGGTCGTCATTCATCGCCGGGAACCCCATAAGATGGCGCTTCGCGCGGGTCCAGCGCGCGTTGCACATAGGCCTCAAGCTGCGGTTTGTAGATATTCCAGGCCATGGCGATGGCCTCAACCGGGCAGCCTTCGGTCCAGTCGCAGCGCAGATCGGCCACCGGCCAGGGCACCTTGTCGACGATCATCATGCCCGCCGAATGCACCGGCCCGGCCTCACCGCCTGCCGCAAGCCCGGCGCGAAGGGCACCAATCAGCCGGTCGCCAAGATGCCCGCTGGCAGATTGAAACCCCGCGACAATCGCCCCGGGCACATCGCCATTGGCCAGCAGATTACCACCCGAGGCCACATCGACCCCTTCGGCCTGGGTCCAGATACCCAGTGAATTGGGCCCGGAGTGAATTGCCGTTCGCCCCTGCACATCGACCGCCAACACCTGCCGGTAGTCGATAAAGCGCCCTTTCTCCTGCATACCCGCAATGGCCTCGGGGGCACCAAGCCCTCCCGCCATCAGGTTCAGCACCAGCGGCCCCAAGCTCGGGTCGGTCACGTTTTGCGAAGCCACCGCCCCCACCCCCGCCCTTGCATAGGAACAGCGGGCCGCCACAGCCGGAGAGGAAGACGATATCGCCACCCCGAACATGCCGGTCTCAGCACAACGCGCGACAAGCGAAAAGGTCATGGAATCACCGCCGTGGCATCAATTTCAACCAGCCATTCGGGCCGGGCCAGCGCCTGCACCACCAAGCCGGTCGAAACCGGATGCACGCCTTTGATATATTCGCCCATGGTGCGGTAAACGGCTTCGCGGTGGCGGATATCGGTGATGTAGACCACCAGTTTGACCAGATGCTGCATGCTCCCGCCCGCCTCTTCGATCAACTGGCCGATATTCTGCATCACCTTATGGGTCTGCTCAATCGGGTCATGGCTGTCGATACTGGCGGCGTCCTCCAGGTTTTGCGGACATTGACCGCGCATCCAGACGATCCGGCCGCCCGTGGTCACCACCGCCTGGGCCAGGTCATTGTCCAAGGCCTGTTCGGGATAGGTATCCTTGGTGTTGAACGGGCGGATGCGGGTATGGGCCATTGCGGTCTCCGTCGGGTCAGGGGTCTATTTGGGGGCAGGGCGCGATCACGCGGGCACCGCGTCTATCCGCGCCATCAGATACTGCGCGAAATCGTAATTGGGGCGTTCCAGATGGCTGAGATGGCCGGGTGTCGAGACCTCGGACAAGAGGCCCTGATAGACCTTTTCGGTGCAGCCGCGATCCTCGACATTCACATCATCGAGCAGCGCCTTGAGCGCTTTGAAATGATCCGCCACATCGGCGTCACCGGCATAATCATCCGACATGCCGCCGCCAAACCGGATATGGACCTGGCCGGGGCCTTTCGGATGCAGGCTGAGATACCAGAAATAGCCCGGCGTCAGCGTGATCAACAGCGAAGGATACAGCGCCAGCAGAAAGGTGGTGCGCCGTTCCTCGCCCTGCAACCGGTCATTGCTGGCATGTGCCATGGCGATGCCAAGCGTCTCATCCTTCAGGATGGTGTGGAAATTGAAGGCCGGGCGGCCGGGCGGGCAGATCATCTCTTCCAGCTTGCTGAGCCCGCCAATGGTGCCGGCATGGCAGACCGGCAGGTGATAGCTTTCCATGAAATTTTCGGCCAGAACCTTCCAGTTGGTGTCCCAGACATGTTCCTCATAGAAGGTTTCGGTATAGTTGGTCATGTCATAGCCCGCGGTCATCTCTGCGACTTCGGCCAGCTTTTCGGCCACCGGCGGCTCATCCGGGTTGAGCGTGACAAAGACCCAGCCCAGCCATTCCTCACAGCGGATTTGCGGCAGGGTGTAATCGGTTTTGCAGAAGCCCTTGTTCAGCGTCATCGCGGGCGCGCCGCGCAGCGAGCCGTCCAGATTGTAGATCCAGGCGTGATAGGGGCAGACAATGGACCGCGCGTTGCCACGCCCCTGCAACAGTGTCGACATCCGGTGCAGGCAGACATTGCTGAGCGCGCGCAGCGCGCCATCACGGTCACGCAGCACCATGATGGGCTGGCCCGCCAGATCGCAGGTGGCGTAATCGCCGGGATTGGCAAGCGCGCTGGCGCGACCGATGCAATACCAATCCTTGCGGAAGATCCGGTCCAGCTCGGCGCGTGCGAACGCATCGGACGTATAGACCTCGGGCGGCATGGCGCGGGCGCGTTCAAACGGCCGGGCGGTGCTTTCGCGCAACGCCGCGACCGGGTCGATATGGTCTTTTGCCATG
>NZ_JBTUJH010000068.1:0-35316 GCF_058343375.1 Alterinioella sp. | reverse complement strand
CCGATGAATGTATTCGATGTCGGGCAATGGATCAGCGCGGCCCCGACCTCGCGCAGCCGGTCGCGTTCGCGCGGCTCCAGGTGGATGGCGTGGCCATAAACGCCGCCCGGCCCGAGCAACCCATACGCCTCATATGTGTCCAGATAATCGCGCGCATTGGGGTAGAGCGATTTCACCCAGGCAATCTCGTCGGTCTGCTCGCTGAGATGGGTTTGCATCAGGCACTCAGGGTGCTCGGCCCAGAGCGCACCAAGTGCGGCCAGTTGCTCCGGCGTCGAGGTCGGCGAAAATCGGGGCGTGATGACATAGCTCAGCCGATCCACGCCATGCCAGCGGTCCAGCAGCGTTTTGCTGTCATCATAGGCCGACTGCGCGGTGTCGCGCAGGCCCTCGGGCGCGGTGTCACGATCCATGCAGGTCTTGCCCGCCAGCGCCCGCAGTCCGCGCGCCTGCGCTTCCTCGAAAAACGCATCGACGCTTTCGGGATGGATGGTGCAAAAGCTTGCCACAGTCGTGGTGCCCGCCGCCAGCGTCAGGTCGAAATACCGCGCTGCAATCCTGCGCGCATAGGCGGGATCGGAAAACCGCATCTCCTCGGGAAAGGTATAGGTGTTGAGCCAGTCGATCAGCCGCTTGCCCCAGGATGCGATGATACCGGTTTGCGGGTAATGGGCATGGGCATCGACAAATCCCGGCAGGATCAGGTCGGCCCCGTGATCGGTGATGCTGGCGCGCGGATGGGCAGCACGCAGGTCATCGGCGCGGCCCAGGGCCGCGATCTTTCCGCCTTTGATCAATACGGCCCCCTGGCGCTCGTGGCGGGCGCAGGTCAGGCCATCGACAAAGGGATCTCCGTCAAACCGCAAGGTCTGGCCCAGGATCAGTTTTTCATTCATTTGCACGCCTTCCGCCGCTCTCTGCCCCTGTCCTATCGCGCAAGCGCTGTCTATGTTACCGGGAAAAAGGCGGACAGATCATATCGGGGGGCGAGCGCATGGCAAAGGACGACACCCATATCGAAGACGCGCCGGACGATGCCTATGCGTTGGATGCCACGCTCTATGATGATGTGGTCGCGGCCATTGCCGCGCGCGACACGGCCCGGCTGGAGGCTCTGTTTGATCCGCTGCACCCGGCCGACATCGCCGATTTTCTGGAACAGTTGTCGCATGGTGAACGCGCCGCGCTGCTGTTGTTCTGGAGCGCCGGTATCGACGGCGAAGTGCTGTCGGAACTCGATGAAGGCCTGCGCGAGGATGTCATCGGGCTGTTGCCCGAGAATGTGCTGGCTGATGCCGTCCGCGATCTGGAAAGCGACGATGTTGTCGACATTCTGGAAGATCTGGAGGATGCCGAACAGCATGAGGCCATTCTTGGCGCGCTGGATGACGTTGACCGGGCGGCGGTGGAATCGGCGCTCAGCTATCCCGAGGACAGCGCCGGTCGCCTCATGCAGCGCGAGGTCGTGCGGGTGCCGGAGTTCTGGTCGGTGGGTGAAACCATCGACTTTCTGCGCAATCAGACATCGGATCTGCCGGAACAGTTCTATCATGTCATTCTGGTCGATCCGCGCATGAAGCCGGTCGGCAATGTGACGCTTGGGCGGCTGCTGGCGACGCCGCGCGACGTCAAGATGCGCGATATCATCGAAGAAACCTTTGTGACGATCCCGGTCAATCAGCCCGAATCAGAGGTCGCCTATGCGTTCAACCAGTATCACCTGATCTCGGCCCCGGTGGTCGATGAGGATGGGCGGCTGGTTGGCGTCATCACCATTGACGACGCCATGATCGTGCTGGAGGAAGAGGCCGAGGAAGACATCCTGCGTCTGGCCGGTGTCGGCGAAGGCAGCCTGAGCGACCGGATATTCGAGACCACCAAACGCCGCTTTCCCTGGCTGTTTGTCAACCTGATCACCGCCATTCTGGCTTCGGTGATCATTGCCCAGTTCGAGGCGACGATTGCGCAATTCGTGGCGCTGGCGGTGCTGATGCCGATCGTGGCGTCGATGGGCGGCAATGCGGGCACTCAAAGCCTGACGGTCGCCGTGCGTGCGATTGCCACGAAAGACCTTACCGGCTCGAACCTGATGCGCGTTGTGATGCGCGAGGCGGGAGTGGGCCTGATCAACGGGTTGGTTTTTGCCACGATCATGGGGCTGGTCGGGTTTTTCTGGTTCGGCTCGGTTGCGTTGGGGGCGGTCATTGCCGCCGCCATGGTGATCAATCTGGTGATCGCGGGCCTGGCCGGGGTGCTGATCCCGGTGGCGTTGGAGCGGATGGATATCGACCCGGCGCTGGCCTCGGGGGCGTTCGTGACGACGGTGACCGATATGGTGGGGTTCCTGGCCTTTCTGGGCCTTGCGGCGGCGGTGTTGCTGTGATGCGGGGCCGGGGTCGGGCGCTATGAGAGCTGCCGCAAGCTCATCTCATCAAGATCGGCGGCAAAATCTTCGGCGCTGACGCCCTCAGCCAAGGCACGCGTCGCGGCCGCAATTTCCGGGTTGGAGGCCCAGGAGGCACAGCTTTCGGCGCGGGGAAGGCGGATGTTTTTCGATTTTGTCATTGAAGCCCCGACGCGGTTCAGCCGCGAGATCCAAGGGGCCGCCTGCTCGGTTCTGAGCCAGGTCGGCGCGGCTCTCTGTCGCCCCCGGTTTCTGATCCAGGAGATCATGGCGGAGGCCGACGCGATCAAATCGTTGGACCATTTGCAAATCGGGGCAGGCACCAACCGGTCACCCTGCGGGGATCTCCAGTGTGATCGTCCGGCCCGATTTCACATATTGCAACGAGCGATTGCCGACAGCGGCAACCCGTCCGCCATCCAGCCGGTCGCCCGATCCCACCGTCACGAACCGGCCGGATGGCAGACGCACAAGCGCGCGCCGGTCCGAATCCGATCCGGTCACGCCGATCAGGTTGATGCGGTGCAGGTTGATGGCGTTTTCGCGCGTGGCGGCCCGCGCGACGGTGGCGGAACTTGGGATTTCAGGCTCGACGGTGTCGGGCAGGCTGGCGGCGACAGGGGCCAGGTTGCCGCCCCCGCCCGCCGTCGAGGCGACACTATCCGATCCACCGGTTGCGCGCGCCGCGCGGGCGGTTTCGACAATCGCATCGATGTTTCCCGGTCTTGCCCGTGGCACGAATGAAACGGCGACCGCCCATTCGCTGGTTGCGGTGATTCCTACCGCCCCGGCATCTGCATCGGCCGCGTCATGCGCCGCTTCAGCCTCGGCTGCGGCCAGTTCCTGAACTGAGGCCGGGCGGCTTTCGGGCCGGATCTGGCCCAGTTCGGAAAAGGTGATGCCTCCCAACAGGGCCCGCTCGCGCTGTTCCTGCAAATCAGCCGGGCGCCCGGCAGGGCGGCGGGTGCCCAACAGGGCGGTGTCGATGGCCCCGGCTGTCGGATCCGCCGCCGCGGTTTCGGCGGCGGCGGCGGCGATGGTGGCGGGCGCATCACCGGGGCGTTGCGACGGGGTCACAACCGGCGCACCGGCAAAGATCAGGATGCCATCGGGGTTCAGCGTGCCCGTGGGCGATGGCACGACCAGGCCGTTGTCATCCAGCACGAAATTGGTTTCGGGATCGACCGGGCTGGATTGACGGCGCGGCAAATCCGCGGCTGCGTCAAAGCGCGGCACCGGCAGGGCAAAGGCGTCGATACTGGCCACCGGCGGGTCGAGCCCGGCCAGAAACACATCCCCCAGCTCGGTTTCGGGCGTCGGCAGCTCAATCACCGGTGGGCGCTGCCAGATACCGGTGAGGGCGTAGAAATTCTCGGTCTCCGCGACCGAGGGCAGCAGCGTCTCCGGATCAATGCGCGACACGGCCACCGGGGCTGGTCCAAGGTCAAGATCGGCGTCGATATCGGGCAGCAGATCGGGGGCCTGCGGCGGTGTGGCGGAAATCTGCGGCGCGGTGGCCTCGGGCGTCAGGCTGGCCAGGTCCGGTCCGGTATCAATCAGGTCTGGCGGGGGCACCGACAATTGCGGTGTGTCCGAGATCTGCGGCGCGCTGTCGACCTGTTCGATACCAGGTTCCTGCCGCTCCATCCCCAGCCAGCGGGCCATCGCGGTATCAGGCAGATAGAACACCGCCCAAAGGGCGATGAGGCCCAGAACGAGCAATAAAATCAGCGTCATGATAAGCCCGGCACGCAGCGATGGCCCCCGGCGGTCGGGAAATCTGCCACGTCCCAGAAGGCCGCCGGTCATAATGGCATCGGCACTCGATACAGAGGATGGCACCGGGGATGTGCGGGCTCGCTTGGGTGCCGGCAGGCGCGGCTTGCGCGCGGGCGGTGATGCGGGCGGTGATGCGGGCGATGGTGGCGGGATGTCATCGGCGGCTATGCGGGCGGCGGCAGGTTGTCGGGCAGTGCCGTTGTCGGGGGCTGCCTTGGGGGTATCCGCATCACCCGGTTTTGTCGGTTGCGCCTTACGCCCAAGGGATTTCAGCCGCGCGGTGATAGATCCGACGCCCGTCGATCGGGGCGCTTCGTCCGTGGCCCCGATGGGTTCCGGCCTGCGTCTTGCCGACAGGCCAGAGGCGGTTTCGCGCGCCTTTTCCGCCCCGGCGGAGAAACGCTTTCGCATGCCCGACAGGCGGCCGCCGCCGGGCGGTCGTTCGGCACCATCCGGGACGGGCTGAGCGGGGTCGGGCGCAGGCGGCAAAGCCGGGCGCTGCGGCGGCGCGAGATCGCCGTTGCCTTTGCCTGTACGCTGTGCCCTGAGCTTGGTCCGCGTCAGCGGCGGCAGGTCGGGGGGCGGGCCGGCGGCAACCGGGCGTTTCGGGGTCACATCGGGGGCCGCGGCACCCGGTTTTGCGATGCCACGACCAAACCGGGGCTGCGCGGCGGCTGCGGCGGCCACCATATCCAGACGTGAGGGGCGCGAACTGACCCGTTCCGCGGCGGTTTCCGGCACCGCGCCGCGGGCCCGCCCCGCCCCGAAACCGGGAGGCATCTGCAACGGTTCGTCCGGCTCCGGCTCTGCAGCCTCTGTTTCGGTCTGCGGAGGCTCAGATGGCGCAGTTTCGGTTTCGTCATTGCCGGATTCAGCAATGGGTGCGCGGCCCTCGACGGTCAATGTCTCGGTTTCTTCAGCCAAACCAGCGGGCGGCTTTGCAGGCCCGGGCGGCGTATCTTCCGGGTCTTCGTCACCCTGACCTTCAGGGGCCAGATCAGAGGCCGATGTTTCGACCGGGTCAGCCTCAATTGGCGCGTCAATTTCCGGGGCTGTGACGGTTTCAGCCATGTCCCCGGCAGCAGCTGCCGCGCCGTCGGTTTGCGGATCCGCTGCGTCATCGGAAGGCGTATCCCCGGCAGTTTCTGCTTCTGCCACCACCGGCTCCGCGGCGCTGTCTTCGGCACCTGCTGCCTCCTCGGGCGCATCCTCGGCATCCGGGTTGGATTTGGGCCAACTGTCATGGCCAAATTCAATATCCGCGATCGATGTGGTCCAGTCGGGCGACCTGTCAAAATGGGCCAAACCGGGATAACGGTTATCCAGCGGCCGGGCGGCAAACCCTGCCGGTTCGAACCCGTTTTCGCGGGCGAAGTCTTCTGCTTCGGCCAGGGTCTCGCGCGCGACAACTGCCAGTTTCACCCGGCCATCTTCCAGCGGGACGAAATCATAGGCCAGATCAGAGATCCCGTAAGGCGTCAGCCCGTCCAGCCCGGCATGGATCTGTTCAAGCCTGTCGGTCTCGTCGGGGCCGGGCGCGGTCAGCGATGTGAACAGGATCTGGTCATCGGGCAGGATCACCAAAGTGGCAAATCCCGGGCCCGCGCGATCTTCGCCGCGTTGGCGCATTGCGGCCAGCGCGGCCGGCAGATCCGGCACATCCAGTGCGGTATCGGCCAGCACAGCCCAATGGCCTGCTGGTTGACGATGCGCCAATGCGATTCCATCCGGCGATAGAAACAGAGCAAATTCCGGTGCCATTCATGCCCTCTGTCAGGCCGGGCCGCGTAACCCGTGCGGTCTACATGCTTAAACCCCGGCTCCCTATAGCAGGAAATCACCAAGGAAAACCTGCTGCCACCCGCCCGGGGCGCGGGGTGGCGGAAATCATCCTAAGCTCTTTGGGCAAATAGTTAAAGCACCGTGAGCCCCGGCAGGCTTGAAGGCATCGGCAACAATGCGCCGACAGGCCATCGGGCTGGCACCTTGGGTATTTTCCAGTGCAAAAACGCCCGCAAACCCTGTGATGATCCGCCGGTTTTTTCGATCCGGTCGGGAATTTGGGAAGGCTGGTCAGGCCCTCGGCAAAAAATGGGGCAAGCTCGCGGCCAATTCGGGGCGGCGGGCCTGGAATACGCCATGATCACATGCGCCCGATTCGATTTGCATATATCGGGCGCAGTTCGCGTCATGACCGGCGGGCAACCCCCCTGTCATTACCGTTCCCGCCCTCTCCAGAACCCGACCCGCGTGCCGTGACAAACGTTAAGAGCACAGCCGTTAACCTTAACGCCCGCCTTCTTTGTGCGCGAAATATCCCGGGGGGTTTGGGGGGCTGGCCCCCCATCCCGGTTCTCAAATCAAGCCGTCGCCTTGGCCAACGCCTGATCCAGATCGGCAATCAGATCCGCGACCGTTTCGGTTCCGATCGACAGGCGCACCACATTGGGCGCGGCCCCCGCGGCCTCCTGCTGTTCGGGCGTCAACTGCCGGTGCGTGGTCGAGGCCGAATGAATGACCAGAGACCGGGTATCGCCGAGATTGGCCACATGGCTGAAGATCTCCAGCGAATCGACCAGTTTCACACAGGCCTCATAGCCGCCCTTGACGGCGAAGGTGAACAAGGCCCCGGCCCCTTTCGGGCAGACCTTTTCGATGCGGTGGTAATAGGGTGAGCTCTCCAGCCCGGCATAGGTCACGAAATCGACCCTTGCGTCGGCTTCCAGCCATTTCGCCACCGCCACCGCGTTTTCCACATGCCGGTCCATCCGCAGGCTCAATGTCTCGATCCCCATCAGCGTGTAATGCGCGCCTTGCGGGTTCATCGTCATGCCCAGATCGCGCAGCCCGATGGCGATGGAGTGGAAGGTGAAGGCCATGGGGCCGAGCACCTCAGCGAACACCAGCCCGTGATAGGCCGGCTCGGGCGTGGAAAGCGACGGGAATTTGTCAGAACCCATCCAGTCGAAATTCCCCGAATCGACCACGCAGCCGCCGGTGACGGTGCCGTTGCCGGTCAGGTATTTGGTGGTCGAATGGACCACCAGCGTGGCCCCCAGGCTGATCGGGTTGCACAGATAGGGCGTGGCCGAAGTGTTGTCGACAATCAGCGGCAATCCGGCCGCATCGGCGATATCGGCAAGGGCGCGGATATCGGTGATGTAGCCGCCCGGATTGGCGATGGATTCGCAGAACAGGGCGCGGGTGTTTTCGTCAATGGCCGCCTTCACCGCGTCCAGATCATCTGTATCGACAAATGTCGCAGACCAGCCAAAACGCTTGATGGTCTGGCTGAATTGCGTGATCGAGCCACCATAGAGCCGGGTCGAGACCACGACATTCAGCCCCGGACCCATCAGTGGAAACAGTGCCATGATCTGCGCCGCATGGCCCGACGAGCAGCAAACCGCCCCGACACCGCCCTCCAGCGTCGCGATACGTTCCTGCAAGACCGCGACGGTGGGGTTGGTCAGGCGCGAATAGATGAACCCGACCTCCTGAAGGTTGAACAGCGCCGCCGCATGATCGGCATCGCGAAACACATAGGCCGTGGTCTGGTAGATCGGCGTCTGGCGTGCGCCGGTGGTCGGGTCGGGCTTTGCGCCCGCGTGAATTTGCAGCGTGTCAAAGCCGTAGGTGGGTCCGTCGGACATTGGTGGTAGCCTCCCCTGATCAAAGATTTCCCGCAAATCCATAGGCGAACTGACCCCGCGTCACAACCAGAGGCTTTGTGGCGGCCAGGTGGCCGGGTTCCAAAAAGAACGTTGTTTCGCAATTGCGGCACGGATCAGAAAGGGTGTTCCGCGCAGCCCATGAAAGCCGGAACGGGCAGGCGGTTACTCCGCGGTCACAGCAGGCAGAACCGGCAGGTCATAGCCCGCCGCCGCCAGGGCCGGGATCACCCGATTGCGCAGGCTGCGCTGCACGAGGGGGCCACGGAAATGCAGCACGATGACGCCATCATCATTGATGAAAAAGGTCTCGGGCAGGGCGCTGACACCCCAGGCGCGGCCAACATCGGCATCGGGATCCGCGCCGATAAGGGTATAGGGATTGCCCAGATCGGCCAGGAAAGCCGCCGCATTTTCCGGCTGGTCGAGGTAGTTGATGCCGTAAAGCGGGGTTCCGGCCTCGGCCAGCGCGGTCAGGGTCGGGTGCTCGGCGCGGCAGGGGGCGCACCAACTGGCCCAGAAATTCACCATGACCAACCCGTTGCCGGTCAGATCGTCGCGGCGCAGCAGGTCGATCTGGTCCAGCGGGCGCAGGTCCAGATCGGGGGCCAGGCTGCCTTCACGGGTTGCGGGCAGGGCGGCTGTGCCGGTGGCGCGCGCCGGGGTGTCCGGCGTATTGATCAGCCGATTTGCGGCCAGCCCCAACAAGACCAGTGACAGAACCAGCGGCAGCACCATCAGCCAGAGGGTTCTCATTTCCGCGCCCCCCGGCGGGCCTCGGCGTCGCGCAATTGGCGCAGCACGCGGCGTGCCTTCCAGATCGATGCAGCGATCAGCGCGACGAGAAACAGCAGCGTCACCGCATAGGCCGACAGCACCTCAACGGCATAGCGTCCAAGATCCGGCATCAGGCCATCCTCTCGCGCTGGATCAGCGCCTTGAGGCGGCGGGCGCGAATCTCGGTCCTTGTGCGGTAGAGAAGCAGCGCCACAAAGAGCAGAAAAAACCCGCCGATCGCGGTCCAGAGCGGATAGGCAAAGACATCGGCCACGTTTTCCTCGGCATCCAGCGACAGCGAAGCGCCCTGATGCAGGCCCTGATTCCAGAACAGCAGCGCATAGCGCGAAATCACCGCAAAGACGGTGCCGACAAGACACAGCACCGAGGTCAGATCGGCGGCCGCATCAGGGTTCTCCACCGCTTCCCACAGCGCCATATAGCCGAGATAGAACAAAAACAGGATCAGGAACGAGGTCAGCCTCGGGTCCCATTCCCACCAGGTGCCCCACATCGGCTGGCCCCAGATCGCGCCGGTGAACAGACCGATCAGGGTAAAGACCATGCCAATGGGGGCGGCGGCCTTGGCGGCCAGAACGCTGACATGATGGCGTCGGATGATCCAGATCAGCGAGGTGACCAGCATCATGAACCAGACGCTTGTGGCCATGATCGCGGCGGGCACATGCAGATAGATGATCTTGACGGTGGAGCCTTGTCGGTAATCATCGGGGGTAAAGAAAAAGCCCCAGATCAACGCAGCCGAAAGGACCAGCGCCGCAAGCGTGCTGACCCAGGGCAGAATCGCACCGGATGTGGTCATGAATTTGCGTGGATTTGCGTATTCCCAGATCGACATGCGCGCAACCTATTCCCGGTTATGGGCCGCGACAATGGGGTGTGTGGCCGCGCGCCTAGCGCAGATTGACGCGGAGGGCGGCGGCGGCGGCAAAGGGCATCGCGGCCAGCGTCGCCAGGGTGATGCCCGCCAGCATCGCCAGCGGTGTCGCGGCGGGCAGCCCCTCGGCCCCGCGCCGCACCGCCTCGGCCCCGAAAATCAGGGTCGGAATATAAAGCGGCAGCACCAGAAGCGACAGCAAAAGCCCGCCGCGCCGAACCCCGACCGTCAGCGCCGCGCCAAAGGTGCCGATGGCAGAAAGTGCTGGCGTTCCAATGGCCAAGGACGCAACCAGCCAGAAAAACCCGGCCCCCGGCAGGTTCAGAATTACACCCAGAACCGGGGCTGCCGCGACCAGCGGAAGCCCGGTGGTCATCCAATGCGCCAGCGCCTTGATCGCCGCCACAGCTTCCAGCGGCAGGGGCGAGGTGGCCAGCAGCTCCAGCGAGCCATCCTCCCAATCCAGGGCGAATATCCGGTCAAGCGACAAAAGGCAGGCCAGCAGCGCCCCGATCCAGAGAATCCCCGGCGCAATCTTGGATAAGATTTGGGTTTCAGGGCCGATCCCGAAGGGCATCAGCACGGTGACGATAAGAAAAAAGGCCAGGCCAAGGCCAAAGCCGCCCCCGGCCCGGACGGCAATCGAAAGATCGCGTAGAAGAAGGCCCCTCATAAGGCCTCCTCCATCAGAAAGGGATCATCCGTCTGGGCCGTGTCGCGGGCGATGAAAGGCGTGATGTCAAGGCTCTGGGCATTGGGCAGGCCCAGGTCGATATGGGTTGCAATGATGGCCAGGCCGCCCCCGGCCAGATGTGCGCCCACGGCGCGGCCGAACCGCGCGACATTTGCGGTATCAAGCGACACGGTGGGTTCATCCAGGCACCAGATCGGCCGCCCCGTGACCAGAAGCCGCGCCAGGCTGAGCCGGCGTTTCTGCCCGGCCGACAGATTGCCCGCGGGCCGGTCCGCGAGGGCGGCCAGATCAAAGGCCTCGATCGCGGCCGCGATGGTGCCCGTGCCAAACACACCCGCCCAGAACGAAAGGTTCTCGGCCACGCTGAGTTGCGCCTTGAGCCCATCGGCATGGCCGGCATAGGCAATACTGTCATCGGGCGCGATTATGCGCCCCGCCAGCGGCGGCGTCAGCCCGGCCAGGCTGCGCAACAGCGTCGTCTTGCCGGCACCGTTCGGGCCGCGCAGAATCAGCGCTTCACCCGGACCCACGCCAAAGCTGACACCGGCCAGAACGGGCAGCCCCCCACGGGCACAGGACAGGGTATCGACAACAAGCATCATGGCGTCGATCCCTAGCGGAAACACCGCGAGGGGGGAAGCACCTGCCTGTCACGGTGAAAAATGCGGATTTCGGTATGCAATTGCATACAAAATCGCCGCACCCCCTTGATCGGTCCAGTTTTTGCTGGCATGACCCAGGCCAGCAACACCCAATTTCTTCGGATCAGGGAGGCCCAACCCATGCCCATTACCGTCGGTCAAGATACCGCCAGGACGCGCAAGACGCTTACCGTTGGCGACCAGTCGATTGCCTATTATTCGATCCCCGCGGCGCAGGCTGCCGGGCTTGGCGATTTCTCGAACCTGCCAGCCGCGCTGAAGGTTGTGCTGGAAAACATGCTGCGCTTCGAGGATGGCACGACTGTCACGGTCGAGGATATCCGGGCCTTTGCCGAATGGGGGGCCAATGGGGGCCGGAACCCGCGCGAGATTGCCTATCGTCCGGCGCGCGTTCTGATGCAGGACTTCACCGGCGTTCCGGCGGTGGTTGATCTGGCGGCAATGCGCGATGGTCTGGTGGCGCTTGGGGGTGATCCCGAAAAGATCAACCCGCTGAACCCGGTCGATCTGGTCATCGACCATTCGGTGATGATCGACCATTTCGGCAATCCGCGCGCGTTCCAGATGAATGTGGATCGTGAATATGAACGCAATATGGAGCGCTACCAGTTCCTGAAATGGGGCCAGCAGGCATTCAACAATTTCCGCGTGGTGCCACCGGGCACCGGCATCTGCCATCAGGTCAACCTGGAATATCTGTCGCAAACGGTCTGGACCGATATTGATCAGAATGGCGAAAACGTCGCCTATCCCGACACGCTGGTGGGCACTGACAGCCACACCACCATGGTCAATGGTGTCGCCGTTCTGGGCTGGGGCGTGGGCGGCATCGAGGCCGAGGCGGCCATGCTTGGCCAGCCGATTTCGATGCTGATCCCCGAAGTTGTCGGCTTCGAGCTGACCGGTGCAATGATGGAAGGCACCACAGGCACCGATCTGGTGCTGAAGGTTGTGGAAATGCTGCGCGAACGCGGCGTGGTCGGTAAGTTCGTCGAGTTTTACGGCGCAGGCCTGGATCATCTGCCGCTGGCCGATCGGGCCACCATTGCCAATATGGCCCCCGAATATGGCGCGACCTGCGGGTTTTTCCCGATCGACGGTGAAACCCTGCGCTACCTGCGCAATACCGGCCGCGATGAGGCGCGCGTGGCGCTGGTCGAGGCATATGCACGCGAAAACGGGTTCTGGCGCGGGGCGGATTATGCGCCGATCTATACCGATACGCTGCATCTGGATATGGGAGAAATCGTGCCCGCCATTTCCGGCCCGAAACGGCCGCAGGATTATGTCGCCCTGACCGATGCCAAAGCGGCCTTCACCAGGGAAATGGCCGAGACCTTCAAGCGCCCGATGGGCAAGCAGGTTGCGGTGAAGGGCGAAGACTATACGATGGAAAGCGGCATGGTGGTGATCGCCTCGATCACGTCCTGCACCAACACCTCGAACCCATATGTGATGATCGGGGCAGGGCTGGTGGCGCGCAAGGCCGCCGCTCTGGGTCTGAAGCGCAAGCCTTGGGTGAAAACATCGCTGGCACCGGGCAGCCAGGTGGTTTCGGCCTATCTGGAGGCGGCTGGCCTGCAAGAGGATCTGGACAAGCTCGGCTTCAATCTGGTCGGCTATGGCTGCACCACCTGCATCGGCAATTCCGGCCCGATTCAGGCGGAACTGTCTGACGCGATTGCCGAGGGTGATCTGGTCGCCACTTCGGTCCTGTCCGGCAATCGCAATTTCGAGGGCCGCATCAGCCCCGATGTGCGCGCCAACTACCTTGCCTCGCCACCGCTGGTTGTGGCCTATGCGCTGGCCGGCACCATGGATATCAACCTGGCCACCGATCCGATTGCGCAGACGCCCGAAGGCCGCGATGTCTATCTGAAAGACATCTGGCCGACGTCAAAAGAAGTGACCGACCTGGTCGAACAGACCGTGACCCGCGATGCTTTCCTGTCGAAATATGCCGATGTCTTCAAGGGCGATGAGAAATGGCAGGCGGTGGAAACCACGGATGCCAAGACCTATGACTGGCCGCCGCAATCGACCTATGTGCAGAACCCGCCCTATTTCCAGGGCATGAGCCCGGAGCCGGGCGTGATCACCAATATCGAGGGCGCAAAAGTGCTGGCGGTTCTGGGCGACATGATCACCACCGACCATATCAGCCCGGCGGGATCGTTCAAGGACACCACACCTGCCGGCAAATATCTGATCGAGCGGCAAGTGCCGCAGCGCGAATTCAATTCCTACGGCGCGCGGCGCGGCAATCACGAGGTGATGATGCGCGGCACCTTCGCCAATATCCGCATCAGGAACGAGATGCTGGACGGGGTCGAAGGCGGCTATACCTTGGGCCCCGACGGTGCCCAGACATCGATCTATGATGCCGCAATGGCCTATCAGGAGGCGGGCACGCCGCTGGTGATCTTTGGCGGTGAGCAATATGGCGCAGGGTCCAGCCGGGACTGGGCGGCAAAGGGCACGGCGCTCTTGGGTGTCAAGGCCGTGATCGCCGAAAGCTTTGAGCGGATCCACCGGTCCAACCTGGTTGGCATGGGCGTGATCCCGTTCGAATTCACCAATGGCGATAACCGCAAATCGCTTGGTCTGACCGGCGAAGAAACGGTATCAATCTCGGGCCTCGACACGATTGAGCCTTTGCAGGAGGTGCCTTGCGCGATCACGATGGGTGATGGCAGCGTCCAGAACATCATGCTGAAATGCCGGATCGATACCGCGATCGAGATCGAATATATCGAACATGGCGGCGTGCTGCATTACGTGCTGCGCAACCTGGCCAAGGCCGCCTGAACGGCGCGGTTCTGAGAAATCCCGGGCCCCGCCCCCTTTTCGGGCGGGGCTTTTCCTCGGGCCGGTGGCGACCGGGCACCAAAAAGGGCCTTCGAAGGCCCTTTTCAACGCGGTTTCGAAACCGCGTTGAAAAGCTGCTTCAAAGCAGCTTTCCTTCGCCCCCTGCTGGACATTGCGCATCAATTTGGCAAACTGACCAATATGGCCGGAGCATCAATCACCTTCACCCACGCGCTTTGCCGAACGCCCGCGCGGTCGGTGACGCGAGGATTGCGCGCCGTGGATCATGGTGCGCCAAACCCTGAGGAATTTACCCGCGAGCATATCGCATATGTCGCGGCCCTGCGCGCGGCCGGGGCCAAGGTCACGGTGCTGCCGGCGCAGGATGATTTTCCCGACAGCGTTTTCATCGAAGACCCGGCGCTGATCCTGAAAGGTGTGGCCATCCTGCTGCGCCCCGGTGCGCCAAGCCGATTGGGCGAGGCGGCAGCCCTTGCCCCTGATCTGGCACGGCTCGGCCTTGAGGTCAGGCACCTGCCCGAGGGCGGGTTTGTCGATGGCGGCGATATCCTGTGTTCTGACAGTGAAGTCATGGTCGGCCTGTCCGCCCGCACCGACCGCGCCGGGGTCGCGGGGTTGCGGCCCATTGTCGAGGATCTGGGATACCGCTTGCGCATCGTCGAGACCCCGCCCGAAATCCTGCATTTCAAGACCGAAAGCAGCCTTTTGGACCCCGAAACCGTGCTGGCCACCCCGCGTCTTGCGGTGACCGGCTGTTTCGACGGCTACACGGTGATCGAAACGGCAAAAGGCGAGGATGGCGCCGCAAATGCCATCCGGTTCAACGCCGCTGTCTTTCTGGCCAGCGGGTATCCCGGGACGGCCGAGCGGCTGGCGGCGGCGGGTTTCAGCGTCACGCCCCTGTCGGTCACCCAGGCTGCGCTGCTTGATGGCGGCCTTTCCTGCATGTCGCTGCGCTATATGATGGCGACGTAATCCACGCCACGAGGAGGTCCAATATGCAAGATATTGCCATCATCACCGGCTATCACGCGCATGTTTATTACGACGCCAGTTCCGCAAGCCGTGCCCGCGCGGTTTGCGAGGCCGCCCATGCCGCGTTTGGCGTCTCGATGGGGCGCATGCATGACAAGCCCGTCGGCCCGCACCCCACCGGCTCGTGCCAATTGACGGCCACGCCCGCGGAATTTGCGGTTCTTTTGCCGTGGCTGGCGCTCAACCGCGAGGGGTTGATCGTTTTTGCCCATCCCGAGACCGGAGACCACCTGGCCGATCACCGCGATCACGGCATCTGGTTGGGCACCGGATTGCCGCTTGATCTGTCAGTTTTTGGCTGAGGGAAGGAAAAATTCCATGAAAGGTTTCCCCGACCTGCCGCCGATCTGGTTTGCGGGTTTTTGCATCATCGCCTGGTTTCTGGCCCGTGAATTGCCGCTGGTGATGGCATTCGGCCCGGTTTTCCGGCTGGCGGGCCTGGTTTTGGTCGCCGCCGGGTTCGGCGTTATCGGCTGGTCCGCGATCTGGTTTTTCAGGAAAAAAACCCCGATCGAGCCGCATCACGACCCTAGCGCGCTGATCACCGAGGGCCCGTTTCGCTATTCGCGCAATCCGATCTATCTGGCCATGGTCGCGATGCTGACCGGGTTTGTGCTGTGGCTTGGCGCGCTGAGCCCGGTAGTGTTGCCGGGGCTGTTCATCTGGGTTTTGACCCATCGCTTCATCCTGCCCGAGGAGGCGCGCCTTGTTGAGGGCTTCGGTCTGGAGGCCAGGCGTTACATGCAGGGCACAGGGCGCTGGTTGTAACGCGAGATCGCAAAGGCTTGATTGGCATGAGTGGCCCGGGGGCGCTACTTCTAGAGGACCGATCCGAAGGGAGCCTCATGGCCCGTATTACACCTGTTCTCGCTTTATTGCTCGCCTTCACGCCGGTCACGGGCGCGCGGGCTGATAGCCCTGTTGTGGTAGAGCTGTTTTCCTCGCAAGGGTGTTCGGCCTGTCCGCCGGCTGATGCGCTATTGGCGGAACTGGCCACCCGTGACGATGTGATCGCTTTGGCCCTGCATGTCGATTACTGGGACTATATCGGCTGGGCCGATACCTTTGCCTCGCCGCAATTCACCCGCCGTCAATATGCCTATGCCCGCGCCGCCGGGCGGAACATGGTTTACACACCGCAGATGATCATTGGCGGCAACGACCGGGTGATGGGCAATGAGCCGATGCAGGTCGCGGATCTGATCATGTCGCATCGCGATGTCGAATACCCCGTCCAGATCACGATTTCGCGCGTTGATTCGGTGCTGACTGTCCGGGCCGATGCCGCCATGGCCCTGCCGGAATATCCGATGATCGTGCAGATCGTGCGGTATGAACCGATGCAAACCGTCGAAATCACCCGCGGTGAGAATGCCGGCAACACGGTCGAATATGCCAATATCGTCACCGAATGGACCCGTATCGGCGAATGGACCGGCGAAGCGCCGTTCAACCTGAGTATCGGCGATGCCAGTGACGGCCCGGTAGTGGCCATTGTTCAGCTGGCTGGCCCCGGCGCGATCCTGGGGGCGGCGCGGCTGGATTGAGCGCCTGACCACCGACAGGGGCGGCGTTCAGGCCAGCATCACACCAAAAACCACCGACATCAGCCCAAGGGCAGACAGCATCAACGCGCCCATGTTAAGGAAAACAATGCGTTGCAGCCGGGCGCGCATCTGATCATCGGGCAGCCCTGCCTTGCGCACCCGCAGCGCCGAGAATATGCAATAGCCGATCATCGCCAGCCCCGCCGCTGTCAGCCCCGCACCGATCCAGACCAGCCATTCCATCGCAAATTCCTTACCCCGACATATCGGTTTTTTGCCTAGCCTGCCGGGGCGGCCTGCGCAAGTCTTGCGGGGGGCGGGCAGGGGCGTTAGACCCGGTGTTTCCGGTGATTTCGCAACGACAGGCAGGCCCCCAAGATGAATGACATGAATTCCCCCTCAGACAGCTACCGCGTCACGGCAGACGAGCTGCGCCAGTTCATCGAACGTATCGAACGTCTGGACGCAGAGAAAAAAGACATTGCCGAGCAGCAAAAAGAGGTGATGGCCGAAGCCAAGGGGCGCGGCTATGACACCAAGATCATCCGCAAGGTCGTGGCCCTGCGCAAACGCGAACCCGATGATATTGCCGAGGAAGAAGCCGTCCTTGAGATGTATAAGGAAGCGCTGGGCATGCGCTGAGGCTGCTTTCGGACCGGCAGGCCATCGCCCGGCAAACGCGAGCGAGATTCCACAACCTGCCATCACCCGGCCCCGATACATGGCCTGTATCAGGGCGTAATCAGGGAAACTCCGGGGATGCGCGCGACGGCATCCATGTCATCCTCATAGGCGTCGGTCATGTCTTCCAGCATCTCGGGCGACCAGCCGGGGGTGTCCAGTTCTTCCTCGATCATGTCATCGCGGACGTATTTATCGAGGAAGGCCGCCGTCACCCGGCGCCGCAGAACTTCGTTTTCGGGCGGGTTTTCGGCCATGTAGTTCTGCAGGCGCCTGAAACCCGCAGGCTCCATCAACTCCTCCAGCAGGTCATCTACCCCCTCCAGCGGGGCCAGCGGATCGCAGCCTGCCATCTCGCGTAGAATTTCGCCCCAGATCAGTGGCGTGTCCTCGTTGTTCCAGACCGTCACATGGCAATCGGGCACTGCGCCGCGCATGCGCACCAGCATTTCCGACCAGGCCAGCGCATGGGGCTGCATATCTTCGGTGAACTCGGCAAAATCAGTAAAGCGGGAGCCCTTGAACAGCGTCGGAATCCAGGTTGCCGGATCGCGCATGCCGATGTGAAATTCGACCTCTGCCTGCGGGAACAGATTGCGCAGATTGGTGGCCTTGCGTTCAATCTTGGGCCAGATCTGCGGCCCAACCACGACAAGGCGCGGAATGGTGACGATGCGGGAGTCCGAAAACACCACGCGGTCGGCGTTTTTGGGCACCTGTGCGGCCTCCAGGATCGTGTCCTGCATTTCCTGCGGGGCGGGTGCACCATCCAGCGTGCGCATCACATCCGAGATCACATCGCGATACTGTGCCGGCGTCGGAATGCAAATGCCGTCCTTGGCCAACGCCTTGCGGTTGCGCAGCAGCGATTTGATCAGCTTGTCATCATCCGTACAGGGCGCGCCGATATGAAACACAACCTGCATATTTTCTCTAAAACCCGTATGTTAGTTGTTCTTGGGTGTAACCTATAGAAGCATCTGTCCAAGAAAAACCCCTATCTGACGGGGTAGCCCCGCCAGATTTTTATCGGCCTGAGCGCAAAGGTCGTATGCATGGCCGTGACATTGGGCAGCGTGGCCAGACAATCGCGGTGAATGCGGTCGTAATCATCCATGTCGCGGGCCGCGACGCGCAGGGTGTAATCGGCCTGGCCGCTGGTCAGGTAGCATTCCAGAATGTCGTCCGAGGCGCGCACCGCCGCTTCAAACCCCTGCAACACGCTGCGTTCCTGGCTGCGCAATGTGATCTCGACAAAGACCAGCAGGCTGAAGCCCAGTTTGCGACGGCTGAGCCGGGCCGAATAGCCCGCGATGATGCCCTTGCCCTCCAATATCTTGATGCGGCGATGACAGGCCGAGGCCGACAGCCCCAGATCGCTGGCCATATCGGCGACCGGCCGGTTCGAATCACGCTGAATTGCGCGCAGGATGCGGGTATCTGTCTGATCCATTTTTTCCTGCTAAACAAACAAATGGCGCGAGAAACTTGCGCCAATATTCACCAGCGCAGGACAAAGATCAACAAAATCCCGATCTGACGCGGGTAAAATACATCGAAATCTTAACGCATGGGAGAGCAGAGTCATGATCATCGGGTGCCCCAAGGAAATCAAGAACCACGAATACCGCGTTGGCGTGACGCCAGAAAGCGCCGGCGAGCTGATCAACCATGGCCACAAGGTCATGATCCAGGCCGGTGCCGGCGCTGGCATCGGTGCCGAGGATGACGCCTATCGCGCGGCCGGTGCGGTGATTGTCGATACCGCCGAAGAGGTCTTTGCCAGCGCCGACATGATCGTCAAGGTGAAGGAGCCGCAGGCCGAAGAGCGCGCCATGCTGCGCGAGGGTCAGGTGCTCTATACCTATCTGCATCTCGCCCCCGACCCGGCCCAGACCAAAGACCTGATCGCCTCGGGCGCGATCTGCATTGCCTATGAAACCGTGACCGACCGCTCCGGCGGCCTGCCGCTGCTGAAACCGATGAGCCAGGTCGCCGGCCGCATGTCGGTGCAGGCCGGGGCCACCGCGCTGGAAAAGGCGCATGGCGGCCGGGGTGTGCTGCTGGGCGGCGTGCCGGGGGTGGCTCCGGGCAAGGTCTGCATCATCGGCGGCGGCGTCGTGGGCTTCAATGCGGCACAGATGGCCGTGGGTCTGGGGGCCGATGTGACCATCCTGGACCGCAGCCCCGAAGTGCTGGAGCGCATGGCCATGCATTTCGAATCGCGGGCCAAGACGCGGTTCTCCAATCAGGCCAATCTGGCCGAATGCGTGGCCGAGGCCGATCTGGTCATCGGCGCGGTGCTGGTGCATGGGGCCGAGGCACCCAAGCTGGTCACCCGCGCCATGCTGTCGACCATGAAGCCGGGCGCGGTGATGGTCGATGTTGCGATCGACCAGGGGGGCTGTTTCGAGACATCCAAACCCACGACCCATGCCGACCCCACCTATACCGTTGATGGCATTGTGCATTACTGCGTCGCCAACATGCCCGGCGGTGTCGCCCGCACCTCGACCTATGCGCTGAACAACGTGACCCTGCCGCATGCGCTGCGCATTGCCGACAAGGGCTGGCGCGCGGCGCTGCTGGCTGATCCGGATCTGGCCAATGGGCTCAATGTCTGGAACGGTCAGGTGACCTACAAGGCGGTGTCGGATGCTCTCGGGCTTGGCTACACCGATCCGGCCACGGCGCTGGCCGCCTGATCCATCTGCCAATGGGTGGCGCGGGCAGGGGCGGACCCTTGCCCGCGCGCCCCGCGCAGGGGGCTTTCCCGCTGGACCTTGGCGCGGACATGCGGCATTAGAACAGGGACCGATTTCTTGCCGGAGGCCCGTGCCATGCTCGCGTTCATCAACCGTCTGTTTACCTGGTGGAACGACCAGACCGTGGGCACGCAGCTATATACCTGGCGCAAAGGCGAAAAGGTCGGCGAGGATGATCAGGGCAATATCTATTACCAGACACGCGATGGCGTGCGCCGTTGGGTGATTTTCAACGGTGAGGTCGAAGGCAGCCGGGTGTCGCCTGACTGGCATGGCTGGCTGCATCATACCTTTGACAATTCGCCCGCAGATCGCCCGCTGGCGCATAAGGATTGGGAGAAGCCGCATCAGCCCAACCTGACCGGCACCGCCGCGGCCTATGCGCCGGCCGGGTCGCAACGCCAGGCCGTGCCTGCGGAGCGCCGCGATTACGAGGCCTGGAATCCGGAATAAAGGCGCGCGCGATGTCCGAAAATGTCACAGAAGTTCTGGTGGGCGGTGCCGTTCTGGCCGCGGCCGTGGGGTTTTTTGCCTATGCCGTTCAGGTCGGCGGTTATGAAACCGGCGGCGACAATTACCGGCTATCTGCCTCATTCCGTTCCGCCGATGGCATTGCCGTGGGCACCGAGGTGCGCCTGGCGGGCGTCCGGGTGGGCAGTGTCACCGACCTGTCGCTGAACGGCGAAACCTACCGCGCCGATGTCGGGTTTTCGGTTCTGGGTGACATTGCGGTGCCCGATGACAGCGCGGTCGCAATATCTTCGGAAGGGCTGCTTGGCGGCAATTTCGTGGAGATTCTGCCCGGCGGATCCTTTGAATATCTGGCCGCCGATGATGAAATCTACAACACTCAAAGCTCGGTTTCGTTGGTGACGCTGTTGCTGCGCTATGTCGGTGGTGGTGACAGCAGCGGCAATGGGGAGGGCCAATGATACGGGCGCTGGCTATTCTGGCCCTGCTGCTTTGGCCCGCGCTGGCGGGCGCGCAGCAAGATGGCGTGCAGCTGACGCAGGAACCGAACCCGAATTTCGACCTGGGCCCCGTGGTTCTGGAGGCCCCCGGCGCGGTGCTGCGGGCGCTGGACAAGACCGTTGGCCGGACCACCGATATCGACATTGCGCGCGGTCAGACCGTTGTGATTGGCCGCATCGCCGTGCGCCTGATCGAATGCCGCTATCCCGAGGATACACCCGAGGCCGAGGCCTATGCCCATATTCAGGTTCTGGATCTGGAGGGGACGGAATTGTTCAACGGCTGGATGATCGCCTCAAGCCCGGCATTGGTGGCATTGGAACATCCGCGCTATGATGTCTGGGTCCTTCGGTGCAGTATTTCGGAAACCGGCACCGGCGACGGTTGAGCCAGAAAATCAGCCTCCCAATGCAGCGCGCGTTCCAGTTTCTTGCGATAAACTGACCGCGGGATTTCCTCGGCCCCAAGGCTGAGCAGATGGTCGGTTACAAACTGCGTATCAAATAGCTGGAACCCGCCATAGCGCAGCCGCTTGACCAGATAGGCCAGCGCGATCTTGGATGCATTGCGCCGGCGCGAAAACATGCTTTCGCCAAAGAACGCGGCACCAAGCGCCACACCGTAAACGCCACCGACCAGCGTGTCGCCGTCCCAGACCTCGACCGAATGGGCAAAGCCTGCGGCGTGCAACTGACCATACAGATCGGCAATCTGATCATTGATCCAGGTCTCCTCACGCTCGGAACAGCCCTGCACGGTGCCCGCGAAATCGGCGTTGATACGAATATCATACCGTTCCAACCTGATGTCCTTGGCCAGGCTGCGCGAGATGTGGAAGCCGTTCAGCGGAATAATGCCGCGCATCTGCGGATCGACCCAGAAAACGCCGGGATCATCGCGCCCTTCGGACATCGGAAAGATGCCGACAGAATAGGCTCTGAGCAGCAGATCAGGCGTTATCGCAGGGCGAAGCGGGGTTAGAAGATCATGGGCCATTTGCAGCAGTTTAGCAGGGTTTTTCGGGAATGCAGTCGCTTGCTGAAAGACAGACTGTTGCGGAATTCGCGCCAGCCCGTCAACACATCACGGTTATGGCCGGTATTGCGCCGGTTCAGCCGAATTTCTGGTCCAGCCAATGTTCCAGCCAGTGGATGTTGTAGTCACCCGACAAAACCGCATCTTCCTTCAGTAATTCACGAAAAAGCGGGATGGTGGTATCAACACCATCAACGATCAATTCCCCCAAGGCCCGGTGCAGGCGTGCCAGCGCTTCGGGCCGGTCGCGGCCCTGCACGATGAGCTTGGCAATCAGGCTGTCGTAATAGGGTGGGATCGAATAGCCGTCATAGAGCGCCGAATCCATCCGCACGCCAAGCCCTCCGGGCGCGTGATACTGGCTGATCCGTCCGGGGCAGGGCGAGAAATTCGGCAGCTTTTCGGCATTGATCCGCACTTCGATGGCGTGACCCTGCACCTGCAGGTCATCCTGCGTGAAGGACATCGGCAAACCGGCCGCGACCCGGATCTGTTCGCGCACCAGATCGACACCGAACACCGCTTCCGTGATGGGGTGTTCGACCTGCAAACGGGTGTTCATCTCGATGAAAAAGAATTCGCCGTTTTCATAGAGAAACTCGATCGTGCCGGCCCCGATATAGTTGATATTGGCCACGGCATCGGCGCAGACCTTGCCGATACGGGCGCGGGTCGCGGCGTCAATGGTGGGGCCGGGGGCCTCTTCGAACACTTTCTGATGGCGGCGCTGCAGCGAACAATCGCGTTCGCCCAGATGGACCGCGTTGCCCTTGCCATCGCCAAAGACCTGAATTTCAATGTGGCGCGGCGTGGTCAGGTATTTTTCGATATAGACATCCGGATTGCCGAAATTTGATTTGCCTTCGGCGCGCGCGGTCTGAAAGGCCGATTTCATCTCTTCCGCGAACCCGGCCACTTTCATGCCCTTGCCGCCGCCACCTGCCGTGGCCTTGACGATCACCGGATAGCCGAATTCCTCGCCGATCTTCAGCGCATCCTCCAGCGTGTCAACGCCGCCATCGCTGCCGGGCACGCAAGGAACGCCCAGGGCCTTCATCGTATCCTTGGCGGTGATCTTGTCGCCCATCACGCGGATATGCTCGGCCGTGGGGCCAATGAAGGTCAGATCATGATCCTGCACGATCTGCACGAAATTGGCATTTTCAGACAGAAAGCCATAGCCCGGATGGATCGCCTGGGCCCCGGTGATTTCACATGCCGAGATGATCGCGGGAATGGACAGGTAACTTTCGGTGGCAGCGGGCGGGCCGATGCAGATCGCCTCATCCGCCATGCGCACATGCATTGCGTCGCTATCGGCGGTGGAATGGACGGCAACCGTCTGGATGCCCATTTCGCGGGCCGCACGGACGACGCGCAGGGCAATCTCTCCGCGATTGGCAATCAGGATTTTGTCAAACATGATCTGGCCTTACGCGATGATCATCAAAGGCGAGCCAAATTCCACGGCATCGCCATCGCCCACCAGAATGCGGGTCACGGTGCCGGATTTGGGCGACGGGATCTGGTTCATGGTCTTCATCGCCTCGACGATCATCAGGGTCTGGCCTTCGCTGACCTTATCGCCCACCGACACGAAATTTCCGGCACCGGGTTCGGGGGCCATATAGGCGGTGCCGACCATCGGCGAGGTCAGGGCGTCGGGGTCTTGCGCCGGATCGCCGCCAGCGGCAGGCGCGGGGGCTGCTGCGGCAGGGGCCGGGGCTGGCGCAGGGGCCGCAGCCGGGGCCGGGGCGTGATAGACCGGAGCAGGGGCTGGCGCAGGCTGACGGCTGACGCGGACATTCAGGCTGTCGCTGTCGCCATATTCGCGCATCACCTCAACCTCGGTCAGGTCGTTCTGGTTCAGCAATTCGGCCAGCGCCTTGATGAATGCAACGTCCCCGTCATGCGTCTTGTTTGACATTTCCCGTTTTCCTCGCTTGCTGCGGGCGGCCATTTTGCATGCCTGCCCCGCCTGCTCTTCGTTTCCGGCGTGTATAGGCGGTCCCGCCGATGGTGAAAAGCAAAAGCCCCCCCGCGAGGGTGAATTTTCAGGCATTCGGGGCAGAAATTGATGATGCGTGGTGTGGAAAGCCCCAAATTCAAAATTTTTACCACTTGATCAAAAATTGGACCTGTGCCAGCTTTTCCCATAAGGTTCCGCCATTCGATCACGCAGAGGTCCCCATGACGAACAGCCCGCTTACTCCCGGTATTGCTGCCGCGCGACTGGATAGCGACCAGATTGCCGCCAATTTCACCGATCTGCACGCGCCGCTGGATGGGCACGAGGCGCTGGTTGCTGCGGATCGCTGCTATTTCTGCCATGACGCGCCCTGCGTCACGGCCTGCCCGACCTCGATCGACATCCCGCTTTTCATTCGCCAGATCGCCACCGGCACGGCGCAGGCCGCGGCGCGCACGATCTTTGAGCAAAACATTCTGGGCGGCATGTGCGCCCGTGTCTGCCCGACCGAGACGCTCTGCGAAGAGGTCTGCGTGCGTGAGGCGGCCGAAGGCAAGCCGGTCGAGATCGGGCGGCTGCAACGATTTGCCACCGATATCGCCATGGCCAAGGGCGGCCACCCGTTCACCCGCGCCGCCGATACCGGCAGACGCGTGGCCGTGGTTGGGGCGGGGCCTGCCGGGTTGGCCTGCGCCCATCGGCTGGCGATGCATGGCCATGCGGTCGAGATCCTTGACGCCCGGCCCAAGGGCGGCGGCCTGAATGAATATGGCATCGCGGCCTACAAGACCGTGGATGGTTTTGCCGAGGCGGAAATGCGCTGGCTGATGGCGATCGGCGGCATCACCCTGCGCAGCGGGGTGCGGCTGGGCACCGACCGTTCGCTGGATGATCTGCGGGCCGATTTCGATGCGGTGTTTCTGGGCCTGGGGCTGTCGGGCGTCAATGCGCTGGGCGTGGAGGGCGAAGACAGGCCGGGTGTTGCCAATGCGGTTGATTTCATTGCCGAGCTGCGCCAGGCCGATGACCTGACTGCGCTGCCGGTCGGGCGCAATGTGGTGGTGATCGGCGGCGGCATGACGGCCATCGATGCGGCGGTGCAAGCAAAGCTGCTGGGGGCGGAAAACGTCACCATTGCCTATCGGCGCGGCCGCGAGCGGATGGCGGCCTCGGAGTTTGAACAGGATCTGGCGACCTCCAAGGGGGTGCGGATCATCTATAACGCGCAGCCCGTTGCGGTGCATGGGAATGGGGCCGTGGCAGAGCTGGAGCTGGAATATACCCAAACCGTCGATGGGGTGCTGACCGGCACCGGTGAGACCTTTCGGCTGCCCGCCGATCAGCTGTTCAAGGCGATTGGGCAAAACTTGGGCAATGTGCCCGATGGATTGCAGATTGCAGGCGGCAAGATCACCGTGACCGAAACCGGGCGCACATCAATGGATGGAGTCTGGGCCGGGGGCGATTGCGCCAGCGGCGGCGATGATCTGACGGTCACAGCGGTGGCCGAGGGCCGCGACGCGGCGATGGATATTCATGCGGCGTTGATGGGGCGGGGCGGGACATGAAAGCGGGGCGGGACATGAAAGAGCCGTCATCCAGAGAAAGAAATGCCGTGGCGCAAATCGGGCTGACCGAGGACCCGGACAAGCTGCGCAGGTTCATCTCCAATGCGCGAAGAGAAAAATCCGATATTGTCGAATCCGCGGCCTTCACGCGTTTGTGCTTTGTGCAGCCTGAGGCGGTGCCGGGGAGTGTTGAACATGATGTCTGGCAATCGATTCATGCCTTGGAACAGATGCTTTTGGAAGAACGTGGCAAGACGGTTCGGTTGTCTCGAACGCGCCAGAAAATAGCCAGGGACGGTGAGGTGAAAACCGTCTCTGATCTCACGCTCAGGGCAACGGCATCCGCGGGATTTGATGATCTCGTTTCGCGCGGCTATCCTGAATTGACCTTCGAAGCCGTGGTTTTGCGGCATCCCGAAACGTTTGATGAAGCCGTCTGCGCGGGGGCCCGGGATCGGCTCGAAGATGCGGAGGTGGACGCGGACTCCATCATCAACTCCATTGAGGAGAGCTAAGAAATGGCTGATCTGACCACCGAGTTCCTGGGGATCAAATCCCCCAATCCGTTCTGGCTGGCTTCGGCCCCGCCAACGGATAAGGAATATAATGTCCGGCGCGCATTCGAGGCCGGTTGGGGCGGCGTCGTGTGGAAAACGCTCGGCTCCGAAGGACCACCCGTCGTCAATGTCAACGGCCCGCGCTACGGGGCCATTTTCGGGGCGGATCGGCGGCTGTTGGGGCTGAACAATATCGAACTGATCACCGACCGGCCCTTGCAGACAAACCTTGAGGAAATCACCCGCGTCAAACGCGACTACCCCGATCGCGCGGTGATCGTGTCGCTGATGGTCCCGTGCGAGGAACAGGCCTGGAAAGACATCCTGCCACTGGTCGAGCAGACCGGTGCCGACGGCATCGAGCTGAATTTCGGCTGCCCGCATGGCATGGCCGAACGCGGCATGGGATCTGCGGTGGGGCAGGTGCCGGAATATGTCCAGATGGTCGCGCAGTGGTGCAAGATGTATTACTCCAAGCCGGTGATCGTGAAGCTGACGCCCAACATCACCGATATTCGCACATCGGCGCGGGCGGCAAAGGCGGGCGGCGCGGATGCGGTATCACTGATCAACACCATCAATTCAATCACTTCGGTCAATCTCGATGTGATGAGCCCCGAGCCGATGATCGACGGCAAGGGCACGCATGGCGGCTATTGCGGCCCGGCGGTCAAACCGATTGCCCTGCATATGGTGGCCGATATCGCCCGCGATGGCGATACGCGCGGCTATCCGATTTCGGCCATTGGCGGTGTGACCACATGGCGCGACGCGGCCGAATTCATGGTGCTTGGGGCGGGCAATGTGCAGGTCTGCACGGCGGCAATGACCTATGGTTTCAAGATCGTTCAGGAAATGATCTCAGGCCTTTCGCAATGGATGGATGAGAAGGGATATAGCACGACCGACCAGTTCATCGGCAAGGCGGTACCCAATGTGACGGATTGGAATTACCTCAATCTCAACCACATCACCAAGGCGCGGATCGACCAGGAGGCCTGCATCAAATGCGGGCGCTGCTATGCGGCCTGCGAGGATACCTCGCATCAGGCCATCACCATGTCCGAGGATCGCGTATTCGAGGTTCAGGATGATGAATGCGTCGCCTGCAATCTCTGCGTCAATGTCTGCCCGGTCGAGGATTGCATCACCATGGTGACGCTGGAACCGGGCCAGATTGATGAGCGCACCGGCAAGGTGGTGGAGAAAGACTATGCCAACTGGACCACGCATCCCAACAACCCCGGCAGCTGTGCGGCCGAATGATCCGCGGGCTAGATCATGTGAACCTGCGCACGGCGCAGCTGGACGCTCTGGTGGTCTGGTATGGTGAGGTTTTGGGCCTGCATCCCGGCCCCCGGCCCGATTTCGGCTTTCCCGGCGCGTGGCTTTATGCGGGCGATCAGGCGGTGATCCATCTGGTTGAGGATAGGGCCATTGACGGCCCCGGTGGCAGGCAGCTGACCTTGGAGCATTTCGCTTTGAATGCAAGCGGTTATGCGGCGTTCCTGGCATTGCTGGAAGGCAAGGATATTCCCTATCGCCTGTCGCGCGTTCCGCCCGGGCCGGTGGATGTGGTGCAGGTCAATATCCATGACCCTGATGGCAACCACATTCATGTCGATTTTCCATCGGATGAGATGGGCTGACGCGGGCGGGAAGGCGTTTCGAAACGCCTTTTCCAAAGCCGCTTTGAAGCGGCTTTGCCCCTGATCGCAGGCCGTCGAACCTTGTCAGGGCGTCAGCAGTTTGGTGAAAAGCTGCTCCAGAAACCCCTCGGCCTCCTGCAACGGATCATGGCCCGGCCCCAGAACGGCGCGCAGTTGAACGTCGAAATCGGCATAATGCTGTGTCAGCGCCCAGATCGAAATGATCAGGTGGCGCGGGTCCACGGGGGCCAGCTTGCCGGTATCGGACCACTCCTGAATCACTGCCGATTTTTCATCTACCAGCGCTTTCAGGTCCCCCTCCAATGCGGCCAGCATGCGCGGCGCGCCCTGCAGGATTTCATTGGCGAAGAGGCGGCTTTCGCGGGGGTAATCGCGGCTCATCTGCAATTTGCGCCTGACATAGGCCAAAAGCTCCGCCACCGGATCGCCCTCGGCATCCAGCGCGCGCAGCGGGTCCAGCCAGGTTTGCATCAGCCGCTCCAGCAGGGTCACATGGATGGCTTCCTTGGACGGGAAATAATACAGCAGATTAGGCTTCGACAGGCCGGCCTCAGACGCTATATGATCCAGCGTTGCACCGCGAAACCCCTGGCGCGAAAAAACCTCCAGCCCGGCATTCAGAATGGTCTCGGTGTTTTTGCGCTGAATGCGCGTGCGCGGTGGCTGCATATTCATTACCAGCACGCCCCGCAGGCAGGCGAGCACGGAATTTGTGCGTTTTGTCTGCCAATTCGACGCGTGCGGCGTTCAATTTCTTGACTGTCCATATCCCTCTGATAGCGTGTTCTTGACCGATTGGTCAAAAGAACAATCACGCTGCCCGAAATTTAGCCATCGGGCCGCCAGATCGGGGGCGCATGACAGATTGCCGGATTGATCCGTGGCACACCCGCCCGCGTGGCAGGGATCCAGGCGGAACGTAATGAATTGCGAGGGTGTGGCGATGCCCTTTGCCCGACATGCAACTGAAGTGAGGAGAGGCCGATGTCCGCCCCCGGTGAGAACCTGAAAATCAATGGCACCAGGCTGTGGGACAGCCTGATGGAAATGGCCAGGATCGGCCCCGGCATTGCGGGCGGCAACAACCGCCAGACCCTGACCGATGAAGATGCCGAGGGACGCGCCCTGTTTCAGGAGTGGTGCGTGGCGGCGGGATGTTCCATGGGGCTTGATGAGATGGGCAACATGTTTGCCCGGCGCGAGGGGACAGACCCGGACGCGCTGCCGGTCTATGTCGGGTCACATCTTGATACACAGCCCACGGGCGGCAAATATGATGGCGTGCTGGGCGTGCTTGGCGGATTGGAAATCATTCGCACGCTGAATGATCTGGGCATCAAGACCAAGCATCCCATCGTGGTGACCAACTGGACCAATGAAGAAGGCACGCGCTATGCGCCCGCGATGCTGGCCTCGGGCGTTTTTGCCGGCAAGCACACGCTCGACTGGGCTTACGCGCGGGTCGATGCCGAGGGTAAGACTTTCGGGGATGAATTGCAGCGGATCGGCTGGAAGGGCGAAGAAAAAATCGGCGCTCGCAAGATGCACGCCTTCTTTGAATTGCATATCGAACAGGGCCCGATCCTTGAGGCGGAGGGCCGCGATATCGGCGTGGTCACGCATGGCCAGGGTCTGCGCTGGATCGAATGCACCGTGACCGGCAAGGAAAGCCATACCGGATCGACCCCGATGGCGATGCGCAGGAATGCAGGCCGCGGATTGGCATTGGTGACGGAGCTGGTCCATGAGATTGCGATGGCGAACCAGCCCGGTGCGGTGGGCGCGATCGGCCATATTGATATCTACCCCAACAGCCGCAACATCATCCCCGGCAAAGCCGTGTTCACCGTCGATATGCGCAGCCATCTCTTGGACAAGCTGAACGCCATGGTCGCGGAGTTCATGGCCCGCGCGCCGGGGCTTTGCGAAGGCATCAACACCGAATTTTCCTGCGAGATCGTGGGCCAGTTCGACCCGCCCGCCTTTGATGAAGCCTGCGTTGGCGCGGTGCGCAATGCGGCCGAACGGTTGGGCTACTCCCATATGGATATCGTCTCAGGCGCTGGCCATGATGCCTGCTGGATCAATGATGTGGCCCCGACGGCGATGGTGATGTGCCCCTGTGTCGACGGGCTTTCGCATAATGAGGCCGAGGAGATCAGCCCCGCATGGGCCGAGGCCGGGGCCAATGTGCTGATGCATGCGGTGGTCGAAACAGCGGAGATTGTGGTGTGATAGCCGGGTTGATGCGGCGCGATACCGAACCGGCCCCGGTGCCACGAAAAGGGAGAAATCAATAATGACCACCAAAGTCATCAAAGGCGGCACCGTCTGCACCGCCGACCGCACCTGGAAGGCCGATGTGCTGATCGAGGGCGAGACCATCCGCCAGATCGGTGAAAACCTGTCGGGCGATAGCTATGTCGATGCCGAAGGGGCCTATGTGATCCCGGGCGGGATCGATCCCCATACCCATCTGGAAATGCCCTTCATGGGCACCACGGCGGCAGAAACCTTTGAAAGCGGCACCTGGGCGGCGGCGGCGGGTGGCACCACCATGCTGGTTGATTTCTGCCTGCCGGGCGAAGATGGATCCATCAAGAATGCGATCAATGAATGGCACCGCAAATCGGCCCCGCAGATCTGTTCCGATATCGGCTATCACATGGCGATCACCGGCTGGGATGAGACTGTTTTCAATGAGATGAAGGACGCCGTTGATATGGGCGTCAACTCGTTCAAGCATTTCATGGCCTATAAGGGCGCGCTGATGATCGAGGATGACGAGATGTTCGCCTCGTTCAAACGCTGCGCTGAGCTTGGCGCGCTGCCGATGGTCCATGCCGAAAACGGTGATCTGGTCGCCGAAATGCAGGAACAGATGATCGCCCGGGGCATCACCGGGCCCGAGGGCCATGCCTATAGCCGCCCGCCCGAGTTCGAGGGCGAGGCCGCCAACCGCGCCATCACGATTGCCGATGCTGCCGGTGTGCCGCTTTATATCGTGCATGTCTCCTGCGAGCAGGCCCATGAAGCGATCCGGCGGGCGCGACAAAAGGGGATGCGGGTCTATGGCGAGCCTCTCATACAATTCCTGACACTTGATGAATCGGAGTATTTCAACAAGGATTGGGACCATGCCGCCCGGCGCGTGATGAGCCCGCCATTTCGCAGCAAGGAACATCAGGAAAGCCTGTGGGCCGGTCTGCAATCAGGGTCGCTCCAGGTTGTCGCCACCGACCACGCGGCGTTCAACACCGAACAGAAACGTGCCGGGCGCGATGATTTTCGCCTCATCCCGAACGGGTCGAACGGGTTGGAGGAACGCCTTGCCGTGCTGTGGACCGAAGGCGTGGAAACCGGCCGCTTGACGCCGAACGAATTTGTTGCAACCACTTCAACGAACGTCGCCAAGATATTGAATATATACCCGAAAAAGGGTGCGATTGTTGAAGGGGCAGATGCGGATATCGTGGTTTGGGATCCCAAGATTTCCAAGACCATCAGCGCCTCGAACCATCATTCCGTGCTGGATTACAACGTCTTTGACGGGTTCAACGTGACCGCGCAATCGCGCTATACGCTGTCGCGCGGTGAGGTGATCTGGGCCTGGGGACAGAACAGCCAGCCAAGCCCGGGCCGGGGCCGGTTCGTGCCGCGCCCGCCCTTTCCATCCGCCCATGAGGCGCTGAGCAAATGGAAGGCGCTGACATCGCCGAAAATGATTCAGCGCGATCCGCTGAACATTCCGGCGGGGATTTGAGTTTGGCCGCTGAAATGACAACGAAACAGCAATCTGGCGCGGCGATGTCTGCCGCCCAAACCCCTGTGATTCAAGCGCGTAACCTCGACCTGACCTTTCATACCAATGATGGTCCGGTCCATGCGCTGAAAGGGGTCAGCCTTGACATCATGAAGGGCGAGTTCGTCAGCTTCATCGGGCCTTCGGGCTGTGGCAAGACGACCTTTCTGAGGGTCATGGCAGCATTGGAGGAGCCGACCGGCGGCACCATCACCGTCAATGGCATGTCGCCAGATGAGGCGCGGCGCAACCGGGCCTATGGCTATGTGTTTCAGGCCGCCGGGCTCTACCCTTGGCGGACCATTGAAAAGAACATCAAACTGCCGCTGGAGATCATGGGATTTGATCGGGCCGAGCAGGAAAAGCGTGTGAACAACGTCTTGCAACTCGTTGATCTGGAAGATTTTGGGCAGAAATATCCTTGGCAGCTTTCCGGCGGTATGCAGCAGCGCGCCTCGATCGCGCGGGCGCTGGCCTTTGACGCCGATATTCTGCTGATGGATGAGCCGTTCGGGGCGCTGGATGAGATCGTGCGCGACCATCTGAATGAGCAATTGCTTAAGCTCTGGGCGCGGACCAACAAGACCATCGCCTTTGTCACGCACTCCATCCCTGAGGCGGTCTATCTCAGCACCAAGATTGTCGTCATGTCGCCGCGTCCGGGTCGGATCACCGATATCATCGACAGCGATCTGCCCGCCGAACGGCCGCTCGATATCCGCGATACGCCGGAATTTCTGGCCATCGCGCATCGGGTGCGCGACGGGCTGCGCGCGGGGCACGCCTATGATGATTGAGCGGGCCAATTCGCTATGCACGACCTGTGCACACCGCGGACACGCCCGGTGCATAGAAATCGGGCTGCCGTGATGAGTGACGCAACCCAAACCGCGCCCCGATCGGGGCTGTCCCTTGGGCTATTGAACGCCGCGCGGGGCGCGTTGCCGGTGGTCGTTGTGGTCGGGGTGCTTTTGGCGCTGTGGCTGGCCGCTGTCGCGCCGATGAATTTCCGCCTGGCGCTGGATCAGGCGACGCGGGGCGGGGCCGAGGTGATGCCCGCCACACCGCAGGAGCAGGGGCAGACCGGGTTGATCCGCCTGATGCTGGACAATCCGGGCGTTCTGCCCGCAGCCTATGTGTTCGAGCGCCCGCGCCTGCCGCGCCCGCAGGATGTGCTGGTCGAGATGCGCGACAACACGATCGGGCTGGCGCGCGACTGCAGCTGGACCGGATGGGGCGAGGGGCGCGAGCATTGGTCCGGCCTCAGCGAGGGCTGCCTGCGGGTGGTCAATAATCGCCGGTCGCTGATCTTTCACGCCTGGAAAACCCTGGCCCCGACGCTGCTGGGCTTTGCCATCGGTGCCGGGCTTGGCACCCTGCTGGCGGTAGGAATTGTCCATAACCGGACCATGGATCTGAGCGTGATGCCCTGGGCGATTGCCAGCCAGACCATTCCCATCCTTGCCATCGCGCCGATGGTGATCGTGGTGCTGAATGCCATGGGCGTGCAGGGGTTGTTGCCGAAATCTCTGATCTCAAGTTACCTTTCTTTCTTTCCGGTGGTCGTGGGCATGGTCAAGGGCTTGCGCAGCCCGAAGGCGATGGAGCTGGATCTGATGCGCACCTATTCGGCCAGTGGCGCGCAGGTGTTCTGGAAATTGCGACTGCCTGCATCGCTGCCCTATCTCTTTACCTCGCTGAAAATCGGCGTCGCGGCGGCGCTGGTCGGCACCATCGTTGCCGAACTGCCCACCGGGGCCCGGTTCGGGCTGGGTGCGCGGTTGCTGACCGGCAGTTACTATGGCCAGACCGTGCAGATCTGGGCGGCTCTGTTTACTGCCGCCATTTGTGCCGCGCTGCTGGTATGGATCATCGGGTTTGTCGAGAAGCGGACCCTGACACGAATGGGGCTGGCGCGATGAGGAGTGTGGCCGCAAGCAGAGCATCCGGTGCCCTCAGCCCGAAAATCTGGGTCGCTGCGGGCGTCTGCGTGGCCGGGTTTGTCTATGATTGGCGCCTTGGGGTGATTTTTACCATCTGGCTGGCCGCCTGGGGGCTGAATATCGTGCTGTCGGAGCAGGAAAGGCCGGCCGCGCGTCTGGCGGTGCCGGTGATCTTTGGCCTGACATTGCTGGTTTTGTGGCAGATGGCGGTGCGGTTGTTCGAGGTCAATCAGGTGATCCTGCCGGCCCCGTCCGACATCTGGATTGCAATCCTCCAGAACGGGCCGGTGCTGTGGGCCGATTTCATCCAGACCGTGGTGAAAGGGGCGCTGAGCGGCTATGTCATCGGGGCGGCGCTGGCCGTGGCCACGGCAATCGCGGTCGACCGGTCGCAATTTCTGCAACGCGGCCTGCTGCCGGTTGGCAATTTCATCGCCGCCCTGCCGATTGTGGGCACCGCCCCCATTCTGGTGATGTGGTTCGGCTTTGGCTGGCAATCAAAAGCGGCGGTTGTGGTGGTGATGGTCTTTTTCCCAATTCTGGTGAACACGGTTGCCGGGCTGAAGGCCACCGAGGCTATGCAGCGCGATCTGATGCACACTTATGCGGCAAGCTATTGGCAGGGGCTGGTCAAGCTGCGCCTGCCTGCGGCCTTGCCCTTCATCTTCAACGGCCTCAAGATATGCACCACGCTGGCGCTGATCGGGGCCATCGTGGCAGAGTTTTTCGGCTCGCCCATCGTGGGCATGGGGTTTCGCATAAAAACCAGTTTTGGCACGCTGGAACTGGCGATGGTCTGGGCCGAGATCGCGGTGGCGGCGGTGGCGGGATCGGGGCTTTACGGGGCGGTTGCCCTGGCTGAACGGCGGCTGACCTTCTGGCACCCGTCGCAACAAAGATAACAAAAGAGATAACAAGAAACCGAAAACCAACATGGAAGGAAAAATGATGAAACACCTGATGACCTCAGCGCTGGCGCTTTCGCTGGTGGCGGGCATGGCCAATGCCGATAGCCATGGCGACGCGGTGACGCTGCAACTGCAATGGGTAACGCAAGCGCAGTTTGCCGGCTATTATGTGGCGCTGGAAAACGGGTTCTATGAAGAAGAAGGCCTCGATGTCACGATCCAGCCCGGCGGGCCCGATATTGCGCCGCCGCAGGTTCTGGCCGGGGGCGGTGCCGATGTGATGCTGAACTGGATGCCCTCGGCGCTGGCGGCGCGCGAACGTGGCTTGCCGGTGGTCAATATCGCGCAGCCATTTGCGCGTTCGGGGCTGATGTTGACCTGTTGGGCCGATAGCGGCATCTCGGAGCCTGCCGATCTGGCCGGCAACACCATCGGTGTCTGGTTCTTTGGCAATGAATACCCGTTCCTGAGCTGGATGAGCCAGTTGGGCATTGCGACCGATGGATCCGAGGGCGGTGTCACCGTGCTGCAGCAAGGCTTCAATGTCGACCCGCTGTTGCAGCGCCAGGCCGATTGTATCTCGACCATGACCTATAATGAATATGGTCAGGTGCTGGATGCCGGTGTCAGCGAGGATGATCTGGTGACCTTCAAATATGAAGATCAGGGGGTTGCGACGCTGGAAGATGGCATGTGGGTGCTGGAGGAAAATCTTGAGGATCCCGCATTTGTCGACCGCATGGCGCGGTTCGTGCGGGCCTCCATGCGCGGCTGGGACTGGGCCGAGGAAAACCCCGAAGACGCCGCGATGATCGTGCTGGATTATGATGAGACCGGGGCCCAGACCGCGGCGCATCAGATCCGCATGATGGGTGAAATCGCGTTGTTGACGGCGGGATCGGACGGGCGTCTGGACGAGGCTGCCTATGAGCGCACGGTGGCGACGCTGCTGGCGGGCGGCTCGGACCCGGTGATCACGATGGAACCCGAGGGGGCCTGGACATCCGTTGTGACCGATATGGCATTGGGCAACTGAGGCCTTTCGACTGCTGTTGAATTGAGGCGCGGGCCCGCCCAAAGAACGGCCGCGCCCCATTTTTTGTTTTTTTGAACCCCTGGGCCGGGCGGGCCCCCAGTTTCCCAGGGCCGG
>NZ_JBTUJH010000067.1:0-14505 GCF_058343375.1 Alterinioella sp. | reverse complement strand
CCAAAGCCCGATTGCAGGTCCATGATGCCCATGGTGAAACGCGGCAGGTTCAGCAGCGCGCCTTCGCCCACGGTTGCCATGATCAGCCCCAGAAGCGTCATCAAAAGCGCCTTGGCCACATTGCCGGTGCCCGCAAAGGCCGCGATTGCGGAAAGCCCGACCACCATCAGCGCAAAATATTCGGCCGAATGAAACAGCAACGCCACCGAGGCCAGCATGGGCGCAAAGATCATCAGCAGAATGGCCCCGATCGTGCCGCCGCAAAACGATGAGATCGCGGCCACGGTCAACGCCTTGCCCGCCTTGCCCTGTCGCGCCAGAGGGTAGCCGTCGAAACTGGTGGCCACGGTCGACGCGACCCCCGGCGCATTGATCAGGATGGACGAGGTCGAGCCGCCGAAAATGGCCCCGTAATAGACCCCCGCCAACAAGATCAGCGCCGCAGACGGATCCCCGATGGAGATCGCTACCGGGATCATGATGGCGATGATCGACATCGGCCCCAGCCCCGGCAGCATGCCGATGAATGTGCCAATAAGACAGCCGCCGATGACCATCAAAAGGTTGGTGAGCGAAAAGGCCGTTGAAAGCCCGATCATCAATCCTTCAAGCATTGCCTCACACCCCCAGAAAGAACGGCCATGGCCGCAGGAAGATGCCAAGCACCTCTTGCACCAGATACCAGATGAACCCCGCCGCAATCACCGCGATCGGCAGCAGGATATGAACCCGGCGTTCGCCCAGAACCAGCGCGCCGATGACCAGAAAGCCGGTGGTCGATAACAGGAATCCCGCTGGCCGCAACAGCAGCGCATAGGCCACCATCAGGCCAAGCAGGGTCAGCGCCTGGCCGATCTTGTAGTCACCCAGTCTGCGATAGTTGATATCCTGCGCACCGGGTTCCTTGGCGGGTTTTTCCAATCCCAGAAGAATGACCAGTGCGGCCAGAATGGCCAATACGGACAGCACCTTGGGAAAGGTCGAAGGCCAGACCGGATTGCGTTGCATGAAGGGAGGCAACGCGGCATCCATGGTAAAGAACGCGGCATATCCATAGGCCAGGCATATCATCAGGATCACCAATGCGATCCACCGGTCGAGCGCTATCATGGCTGTTTTCCCTTCTCTGCCGTGGCCTGGTTCCGGGCCGTCCCCTAATGAAAAGCCGCGCCCGGGATGTGCCCGGACGCGGCTGAATTTACGCGACCAGGACTTACAGGAAGCCCAGAGTGCGCATCAGATCACCGATCACCTGTTCCTGCTCTTCCAGGAAGGCGCGGAAATCTTCACCCGAGTTGTGGATGTTGACCCAACCGTTGCGGGCGCGAACTTCTTCCCATTCCGGCGTGTCATACATCGCCGACAGCGCTGCCTGATAGGCGGCAACCTGATCGTCGGGCATGCCCGGTGCGCCAAAGAAGCCGCGCCAGTTCACGAATGTGACATCGATGCCCTGCTCCATCATTGTCGGAGCATCAGGATAGGCATCCACACGCTCGGACGAGGTGACGCCGATGATGCGCACTTCGCCGGCATTGGCCAGATCGACGGCCTCGGAAAAGCCGGTCGACAGCGCCGCGATCTCACCTGACAAAAGCGCCGCCATCGCGGCCCCGCCTGCATCATATGGGATGTAGGTCACGCCAAGCGGATCTTCGCCCGCAGCCTGCATCACCATGGCCGCAACCAGATGATCCATGCCACCGGGAACCGAGCCGCCGCCGATTGCCGTGCCCTGCATATCGGCACGGAAGGCGGCCAGCAGATCATCCATCGACTGAATGTCGCTATCCGAGTTCACCACGATGGCGGCATAATCGCCGATGGTGCCCGCAACCAGGGTCAGATCCGAGAAATTATACGGAAACACGCCCGTCAGGGACCGGATCACGATGGGGGTGGAATTCACCATCAGCGTGCCATACTGGCTTTCGGCATTTTCGATCAGATAGCCGATGGCCACGCCACCGCCGCCGCCCGACATGTTCTCGTAGCTGGCCGAACCGATCAGGCCGGCCGCCGTCAGCGCCTCGCCAGTGCCGCGCGCGGTGCCATCCCAACCGCCACCGGCACCGCCAGGGATCAGGAAGTGGATGCTGTCCAACACCTGGTGCCCATCGGCAAGCGCCGGGGTGCCAAGGCTCAAGGTTGCTACCGCCGCAGCCGCAAAGGCCCGGCGGGTCAAGTTCAATTTTGTCATTGTCGTTCTCCCAGTTTGACAAAGCGGGGCGAGCCTGCCCATCTCTCATTATCAACACCTGAACCTGACACTTACCTGTCACGCGAGCCACCAGGAGGGGCGGGGGTCATGCGGTTTCTGCTTGTCGAGGATAATACCCAACTGGCCGCCGCCATTCTGGACCGGCTTAGCCAGGATGGCCATGTCGTCGATCATGCCGCCGATCTGGCAACCGCAGGAGATTATGTCGCCACCACAGATTACGATCTGATTTTGCTGGATATAATGCTGCCCGATGGCGATGGCCGCGACTTTCTGAACACGCAGCGCGCGCGCGGTGCGACCACGCCCGTTATCGTGCTGACGGCCCGATCCGAGGTCTCGGACCGGGTCGGGGCGCTGGATATGGGGGCCGATGATTATATCTCGAAACCGTTCGATTTTGCCGAGCTTGAGGCGCGCTGCCGGGCGGTCCTGCGCCGCCGGGCGGGCACGGCCACCAACCGGATCCGATTCGGAAACGCCGATTTTGACGCGCTGGCGGGCACCCTGACCGTTAACGGAAGCGCCATATCGCTGCGCAATCGGGAACTGCGCCTGCTGGAGGTTTTCTTTGCCGCGCCGGGCCAGATCATCCCGAAGCCGAAACTGGTGGACCGGCTGTTTTCCTATGATGAAGATGTCTCGGAGAACGCGATCGAGGTCTATGTCGGGCGGTTGCGCAAGCATCTGGAGGGTTCGGAAGTTTCCATCGTCACCGTGCGCGGGCTGGGCTACCGGCTGGCGGTGCCATGAGGCTGGCATTCGGCACCCGCCCGTCGATCCGCCGTCGCCTGACGCTGCAATTGCTGACCAGCGCGGCGATTCTGGCTGTCGTCCTGTTTCTTATTGTCTCGAACTTCGCCCGCCAGATCGGCGCGGAATCGCAGGACCGGATCCTGTCGGCCTCGGTCGCGTCGATCCTTGATGCCGTGTCGGTGGCCTCGGGCGATGTCACCGTCGATATCCCCTATTCGGCCTTCACCATGCTGGACAATGCCTATGATGACCGGGTTTTCTACCGGATCCTGCAAGATGGCGCAGTGCTGACAGGCTATGACGACCTGCCCGAAACCACGCCCGGCTTCGCCACCCTGCCCTATCGCAATGAAACCCTGCGCGTGGTCACCGCCACACGCCGCCTGTCGGTTGATGGCGCACCGGTTGAAATCGCGGTGACCGTCGGGCAGACCCGCGATGCGTTGTCAGAAACGCTGCGACGCATTTCGCGCATGGCGGTCTATCTTGGTCTGGGGTTCTTTGCGGCCTCTGCGGTGCTGGCGGTTCTGGCGGGGCAGGTCACGGCCGGATCATTGCGGCGTCTGGCAGATTCGGTCTCGCGCCGTGGGCCACAGGATCTGCGCCCGGTCGAGACCGAAGTGCCAAGCGAAATGCTGCCGCTGGTGCGCTCGCTCAACAGTCTGATCGAACGGCTGTCCACCGCGTTGAACCGGACCGAGGATTTCATCGCCGAGGCTGCGCACCGGGTGCGCACACCGCTGGCCACGGTCCGCGCCCATGCCGAAAACACCCTGCGCCGGGTCGACAAGGAAGAAAACCGCCAATCGCTGCGCGAAATGATCCGCGCGATCGACGAAAGCAGCCGTGCGGCAGGGCAGTTGCTGGATCATGCGATGGTATCGCTGCGGGCCGATCAACTTGAACTGGAACCGGTCGATCTGAATGCCCTGACCGGGGAATTGGTGGACCGCCTGCGCCCGGTGGCCGAACTGAAGGATATGGATATTCAGTTCGAGAAGGGCCATACCGGGCCTATCATGGGCGATGCGATCCTTATTCAGAACGCGGTGCGCAACCTTCTGGACAATGCCATCAAATATGCCCCGTCCGAAACGCAAATCAGTGTCTCGACCGCCATGGATGGCCCCTTCGCCCGGTTGACGATCCGCGATCAGGGTATTGGTTTTCCGCAAACCGATGCCGCCCCCCTGACCGGCCGTTTCGCGCGGGGCGACAATGCCAGCGGCGTGGTCGGGTCCGGCCTGGGGCTGACCATCGCCGATGAGGTCGCGCGCGCCCATGATGGCAGCCTGGAAATGTATAACAACACAAGGAGCCCCGGCGCATGTGTCGTCTTGTCCTTTCCCTTGCGCTAGGCCTCTGGGCCTTGCCGCTGGCGGCATTTGAAACCGAGGAGCTGGTGCTGTTCCCGGCCGAAAACGAGACCGTCGAGCTGCGCGTCATCTCGACCGCCGACACCGAACTGTTCGCCCCGTTCATCGCCTCGTTCCAGGCCAGCAACCCCGGCATTTCCATCGCCTATCACGTCGTCAGCTCCTCCGAGATCATGGTGGCCCTGGCCGAAGAAGACGTGTCCTTTGATCTGGCCATTTCCAGCGCCATGGATCTGCAGGTAAAGCTGGCCAATGACGGGTTGGCACAACCCTATTCATCAGACCAGACCCAGGCCTTGCCGCCCTGGGCACGCTGGCACGATCAGGTTTTTGCCTTCACCCAGGAACCGGCCACCATGGTCCTGTCGCGCGCCGCCTTCGAGGGCTTGGCCGTGCCCCGCACACGTCAGGAACTGATTGCCCTGCTGCGCGACAACCCCGACCGGTTCACCGGCCGGATCGGCACCTATGACGTTCGCACCAGCGGGCTTGGCTATCTCTTTGCCACCCAGGATGGCCGCACATCGGAAACTTTCTGGCGACTGGCCGAGGTCATGGGCGGGCTTCAGACGCAGCTTTATTGCTGTTCCAGCGACATGATCGAAGATGTCGCGGCCGGGCGCATCGCAGTGGCCTATAATGTGCTCGGCTCCTACGCACAGGCGCGCGAAGATCTGCATGACGCGATCTACATCATCGCGCCCGAAGATTTCACCACCGTCATGCTGCGCACCGTGCTGATCCCCGAAAGCGCAGAGTTTCCGACCGAGGCCGGGCGCTTTGTCGATCATCTGATCCAGACCTCCTGGCTGGGCGGCGATGGGGCCTTTGCCTATCCGGGCATTTCCCCCGAAGGATTGTCCGGCAATGCCAGCCTGCGCCCGATCACGCTTGGCCCCGGGCTGCTGGTCTATCTCGACCGGCTGAAACGACAACAGTTCCTGCGCGAATGGGAAGCCGCGATCGTGCAGCCGGAATAGCGCGCGACGGCATCGGCCAATATGTCGGCGGTGTGGCCCGATATCTGGCGATCCCGGGAGGATACAGGATTTATCATCAAGCCAATCCGTTGGCTTGGCGAACAGCATAAATCCTTCGGTTGATTCCAATACAGAAAATTTGGGTCTGGCGAACGTAAAGGGCAGCACTCGCTCCGCATTTTCCAAATCCATGAAGGCCGAACACAAGGGCATGTCGCGGATGCTTGGCTATTGCCTGACCCTCGGCACTGCCGACGCCTGGTCGGATTTCAGTCAAGTGGCGGCGGCTCGGCTTTCAGAAATTGAATGCGCCTCGCTGGCCTTCGCCGCGCTGCAAGCCCTAAACCCGGACTCTGCCGAACTAACGGCGGGCGCGGCAATCGGTGCTGCTGGTGCGCCTCTGCCGTCCTTCCTTGGCGGGATGGATGAAGCCCGGTTCTGGGCATCATACGCCAGCCGGGCCGAACGCAAGGCCTTTGCCCTTGCCGCCTTTGAGGCGATGGCCCCGACGGATCAGGCGGCGTTCTTTCAACACATTAGCGAAGTGGAGGTTGCTGCATGAAAATGCTTGTGCATCGAACCCCGGTTGCAGTGGTGCAGCCCTTTGACCTTGATCTGGTGAAGCTCCACTTGCGTGTTGACCAAAGCGAAGACGACACGGCCATAATTAACATGGGTCGAACCGCAGCGGCTGAGATCGAACAGTTTGCCCAAATTGCCCTGCTGACCCAAACCATTCGTGTCACTATCTTTGATCCCTGCATAGGCACTTATCTGAACCTACCGATTGGCCCGGTGGCAGACAATGAAGTGCCGACCGTGACGATTGACGGGGTAGCTTTCACCGGCTTCGAGCTGATCGGCGGCAACCGTCCTGTCATACGGTGGCTGACCGGCTATCCCGACGCGCCGCCAAGCCGGATGACAATTTCCTATTTGGCCGGTTTCGGCGCGACGGCGGCGGACATTCCGCCCGACCTGGCACAAGGCGTCATGGACCAGGCCGCGCTGCACTATGACGCCCGCTCGCCTATGGACGCCCGCGCGCTCACCACGTCACCACATATGGCGCGGATCGGTGCCCGGTATCGCGGGGTGCAGCTATGACCGATGCCGAGCTGGATGAAATCCTGACCTACCGCTGGCCCCTCGTTTTACGGCGGGTCATGGCCGACACCTCAGACGATTGGATCAAAGGCTTTGTCCGGTCCATCGCCAGGCACGGGAAGCGCCCGGCGTGGCGTCCGACCAACAAGCAATCGCAGATCATACGGCGGCTGGTGTCCGAGCTTAAGGACGCGCCCGAGCCTGATTTGGAGGTGATCGAGGATTGAAAGAGAAAGCCCGCCGATTGGACGGCGGGCTTATGCGATGGCTGGCTTTCACGGGTTAGCCGGGGCCTTCGCATCACAGTGCTACCGGGGAACGGGCCACAGCACAAGGGCAGCTATTCCGCATCACGCGGTCTCTCCAAGCCCCAAGGCCCCACTGCCACCCTCACGGCGGTGAACATGGGAGAGCGGACCGAGCCGAGGGAAGGGCAGGTCTGGCCTAAGCGACGGCCCGGCTCCAGTGAGCAGGCAAGATCGCGGCGGTCGGGGCGGGAGGCGGGTTTTCAACCCCGCTACGTTAACCCGCTTTCCGACCGTCACAACGAACCCTCACCAATGAGCAGAGGGCAACGAGCAACGAGCAACGGATGAACGAAGAGAAGCGCGCGATGCAAATCAACACAGGACAGTCAGACTTCTTCGCAAGTGGTCCCAATGCCGCGACTTTCGGTTCGGCGCGGGACCGTCGAGGAGAGTTATCAATTTTCGCGCAGGACGCAGAATCCGGCAACGGCACCCCGGCGGAGCGAGCCATGCAATTCATGCATAGCTTGAAGGTGCCAGAAGGCCCGAACGCCGGAAAACCTGTTTCGTTGGCACCCTTCCAGCGCAGTTTCATTGAAGGCGCGATGGCTGATGACACCGCCAACGCCATTCTCAGCATCGGGCGCGGCAACGGCAAATCAGCGATCACCGGCGGGCTGGCGCTTGGCGGTCTGATCGGGGTTTGGGATCGACAACCCCGCCGGGAGATCATCGCAGCCGCCCGGACCCGGGATCAGGGGCGCATCATCTGGGATTTTGTGGCCGGTTTCGCATCAACCCTGCCGCTCGAGATTCAACGCCTGCTGATCTATCGTCGGGCACCGCGCCTAGAGATCGAATATACCGGCGACGGCGGCGGGCACGTCCTGCGCGTGATCGCGGCGGACGGCAAGTCGGCCCTCGGCGGCGCGCCGACCATGGCCATTCTTGACGAGCGCGGGCATTGGGCGCTGGATCGCGGCGACGAGCTGGAACATGCCCTGTTGTCAGGTCTGGGCAAGCGTGACGGGCGCGCCTTTCTGATCAGCACCAGCGCCAGCGATGACACGCACCCATTTTCTCGCTGGATTGACGATCCTTCCCCCGGCTCCTTTATCCAGGAACATCGGCCTGCACCGGGCTTGCCTGCTGATGACACGGAATCGTTGCTGATCGCCAACCCCGGTGCACCTCATGGCATCGGCGGTTCTCTGGAATGGCTTGAGGCGCAGGCGAAACGAGCGATTTCGCGCGGCGGTTCAAGCCTCACCAGTTTCCGACTCTACAACCGGAATGAGCGGGTGTCGGGCGAATCGCGGGATCTTCTGATCACGCTGGACGAATGGCTCAACTGCGAAACCGCGACCCTGCCGCCCCGCGAAGGCGGCGTGGTGATCGGCATCGACCTGGGCGGCTCGGCCTCAATGACGGCGGCGGCGTTCTACTGGCCCCAAACCGGGCGGCTGGAATGCCTGGGCACCTTCCCGTCCATGCCGAGCCTCTTGGATCGGGGCCAGAGCGATGGCGTAGCCGGGCGCTATGTCGAGATGCACGAGCGTGGTGAGCTGAACGTTCTGGGCGACAAGACGGTGCCTGTGGCGGCATGGCTGGCCGAGGTGATGCGCCATGTCGAAGGCGAGCCGGTCACCGCGATCACGATGGATCGCTACAAACAGGCCGAGCTTGGCGAGGCGCTTAATCGGGCTGGCGTCCGCGCGCCGCTGGTCTGGCGTGGTCAGGGTTTCCGTGATGGCGGCGAGGATTGCGAGCGGTTTCGCCGCGCGGCCTTTGACGGGCTGGTGAAAGCGCGGCCTTCCCTGTTGATGCGCTCGGCATTTGCTGACGCGGTTTGCCTGCGCGACCCGGCCAACAACCTCAAACTGGCAAAGGCGCGATCTACCGGACGGATCGACGCGGCGGCGGCGTCCGTTCTTGCCGTGGCCCAGGGTGCGCGCATTGCGGCGCAACCCAAGACAAAGGCGCGGCTGCTATGGGTGTGAGGCGCGATCATCACCGCTTTTCCAAGCGTGTCACCCGGACCAAACGCTGGCAGGCACTGCGGATGGAGATCCTCGAGCGTGACCGCTTCCGGTGCTGTTCCTGCGGCTGCGGCGGACGCCTTGAGGTGGACCATATCAAACCCGTCAGGACGCACCCCAAGCTGTCCTATGACTCCGGCAACCTTCAGGCACTTTGCCCGAGTTGCCACACCAGAAAAACAAGGATCGAGTGCGGGCATCCCCCGCCCCGAGAAGACCGCCAGGATTGGCGGAAAGCTGTCGAGGCGCTGTCGCGTCCCGATGAAAGAGGCATCGAACAGAAGGAACCCAATGATGCTTGAGAGTGTGAAAATCGCCCGGCGGCAAAGCGAAATCCGCCAGAACCTTTCCGAGCTTGCGGGCAAGGAAACCCCGTCTGAGGACGAAATCCGCAACATGGACGAGATGGACCGGGAATACCGTTCCAATGAAACCCGCTATCGCGCGGCCCTGATCGCAGAAGATACCGAACGCCGAGACGCTGGCGATGAGCTGGAAACCCGTTCCGCGCAGGAATGGGCCGACCTGATGGCCGGTTTCGAGATGCGCCAGGTCGCGCTTGCCCTTGATGAAGGGCGGCAACTTGATGGCCAGACGGCAGAGATTGTGACCGAACTGCGCAACGCGGGCGGCTTCCGGGGCATTCCGATACCGTGGCAGGCGCTTGAAACTCGGGCCGGTGAGACCATCGCCAGCGGCACCCCGAACCCGATCAGCACCCGGCCCATCATCGACCGCCTGTTTCCTGACAGTGTGGCGGCACGCATGGGCGCGCAGATGATCAGCATTGACGCGGGCGCGGTGGAATGGCCGGTGACGACCTCTGCCGTCACTGCCGGTTGGGCCGATGGCGAGATTGCGAATGTCGCCGGGCCGACAACTTATGCCACCACCGACCGCGCCATGTCGCCGGATAACAACCTGGGCATTCAGATGCGCATCACCCGCAAGACGCTCAAGCAGTCCGGCGCGGCTCTGGAACAGGCGGTGCGGCGCGACATGAACGGGGCCATGGGCGCGGCGATGGACCAGGCTGCTTTCCTTGGCACCGGTGCAAATGGTCAGCCGCTTGGCGTAATCACCGGCGCGGCGACATATGGCATCACGTCCACGGCGGTGGCTGCATTGGCGAGTTGGGGTGCATTCCGTTCTGCCGTCACCCGGTTCATGACGGCGAATGCCGCCGGATCGCCGGACGCGGTGCGCGCCCTGATCCGGCCCGAGTTGTGGGACTATCTGGACGGCGTGTTGATCAGCGGCACGGCAGTGTCGGAATGGGACCGGCTGGTGAAAAACCTGCCCTCGGCCAACATCGCCATGACGAACAACGCCCTTGCCGCCCCGTCCGGGATACCCTCTGCCACTTCGGCGCTGCTGACCACTGCGGCGGGCGGTGTTGCTCCGATCTTCATCGGCGCATGGGGTGCTGTGGACATGATCCGCGATCCTTACAGCGATGCGCAATCCGGCGGGTTGCGGATCACGGCACTGGCCACCATGGACGTGACCGTAGCGCGCCCGGCGCAGCTCGAGATCATGACCGGCCTCGAGCTTGAGGTTTAACATGCTCTGGGGTGCACATATCGGCAGCCTTGAGCTGCGCACCGAGGGCGGAGAAATCCGCCTTCGGGCAACCTTTCCATATGGCCAGGAAACGGTGCTGGCCGAACGTCTGGGCGCGGGGCGTGAGCGCCGGGAAATGGTCGCGGCCCGTGCTTTCGCGGATCGCCTTGAACGTGGTGAAGACGTGCATTTTCTGGCCGGGCACGACTTCAACAAACCGCTGGCCTCACGATCCGCCGGCACGCTGACCTTGTCCGAGACCGATGACGCGCTGACGATGGAAGCGACCATCGGTCCCGAGATGGGGCAAGTGTCCTATGTCCGGGATTTCCTGTCCGCCCATGCGGCCGGGTTGGTGCGCGGTCTGTCACCCGGCTTTCGGGTTCGCCCGGGCGGCGAGACGGTGGAGGAACGCGGCGATGCGATCCTGCGCACCATCAAATCGGCGGACCTGATCGAGATCAGCGCCGTCACGAAACCGGCCTACAGCCAAGCCCAGATCGAGGCGCGCAACTGGCAACCCATTGGCGAGGTGGCAAAACGTGTTGTCCGCCACGTCGCCGCGACGCGGTGGAGGTGATCATGATTGGATGGCTTATGAACAAGTTCCGCCCGATCGAAGAACGATCGAGCGGATCAGGTTACACCGCTCAAATCATGGCGGCGCGGGACAGCTATATCAGCGGACGGCGCGGCGTGGCCGAGCTGACCGCAACGGTGCAAAGCTGCGTTTCACTCTGGGAAGGCGGTTTCGCAATGGCGGACGTGACCGGCACCGGCCTGTTGACCCGCCAAACGATGGCCCTGATCGCCCGCGCGGCGGCATTGAATGGCGACGTTGTGTTTCTGATCACAGACCTTGGCCTGGTGCCTGCAACCGATTGGGACGTGACAACGCGCGACGGAAAGCCTCGCGCCTATCGCCTGTCCATTCCTGAGGCGGGCGGCGGTCGCACTGTCACCGCATTGGCGGCTGAGGTTCTGCATCTGCGCATCGGGGCTGACATGGTGTCGCCCTGGATTGGCACCGCGCCGTTGCGGCGGTCCAGCCTGACCGGGGCAATGCTTCACGCGGTAGAATCGTCGCTGGCCGAAACGTTTGAGAATGCCCCGTTGGGCAGCCTGATCGTGCCTCTGCCGGATACCGGGGCCGATGACATGGAATCCATGCGCGGCGCGTTCAAAGGGCGGCGCGGTTCCACACTGGTGATCGAGGGGGTGGCCCAGGCGACGGCGGCGGGCATGAACCCGCAAATAGGCCAGAAACCCGATCAGCTTTCGCCGGACCTGTCCAAGAGCATGACGGCGGAAACGCTGGCATCGGCACGCGAAGGCATCTGCATGGCTTATGGCGTCCTGCCGTCAATGGCGAACCGCGCCGCCACTGGCCCGGCTGTCAGGGAAGCGCAGCGCCAGCTTGCAATCTGGACCCTGCAACCCATCGCGGAGCTGCTGGCCGAGGAGGCAACGGCCAAGCTCGGAGCATCGGTCGTGATCGACACCATCCGCCCACTGCAAGCCTTTGACGCTGGCGGACGCGCCCGTGCGCTGTCTGCGATCATCAAAACGATGGCCGAGGCAAAGGCCGCAGGGATACCGCCGGCTGACGTGTCCGGGGCCATGCGCATGGTGGATTGGGAGAAATAGGGCAGGTTCTGCCTGGGCATCTTTGACGATTCATAGCCCGAAATGACCCCGTTAGTCGGTGAGTGGGTAAACCCCGACAGCGCGCGGCCTGCCGCAGAGATCCAGCGGGCGCGGCGCGCACAACAACTACGAGTGTTTGCCGAAGATCGCGGATCCCAGGTCGGTTATTCGCAACCCTGTAATGCCGTAGTGCTCGCAGGTGTCTTCGACAATCCAGCCATTGGAAATGGAGCTTGCGATAGTCTTGGGGCCGATACCGACAAGGCCGCGACGGTCCTCAACCGAGTCGAGGCAAAGTTTTTGAAGGAGTTTCATTTCGAGATTGTTCGGTTTCATCACTGCTTATCCTTCAATCTCACGCCCGCACCACCACCATTCTCGGCAATAAATTCTACGCCCGCATTTTCAAGCGCGGTCTGAATCTCATTGATAGTGGCCTGAGACACTGTGGCCGCACCAGTCTCCGCGCGCTGGATCGTCTTTGAAGACGTGCCAATCATTTCTGCCACGGCGTCTTGTGATAGGCCCTTGAGCGCTCGCGCCGCACGAAGTTGATCTGCTGTTGTCATTTTCTAGTTGTCCTGTTTCGGACATTGCTGTATGTCCTGTATCGGACAATACCACAAACGGAGACATTAACAATGACCAATGAACGCGCCAGCGCGGACACCGCCGCTTTGCCCCTCAACCCGGTGAGCCATTGGGAAAACGATGAAGTAAAGGGCCATGCCCTATGTGCAGAAATGTTTTTCCGGGAGCATGTTGAACATGCTCAAGCTCTGCGGGATAAACAGGCCACGTATCTTGCGAGCTTGCCGACCGATCCGCGTGAGGTGATCCGCGCGGCGCTGAAAGCCATGCACCCGGACGGCGAAAAATATCCAGACGGGTTCGAGGACGCCTTGCACCTGTCCTTTGCCCTCGAAGCGCTGGCGCAGTCCGGCGACCTTGACGCCGAAGGGCCCTATCGTGACGCCGCTCTCTACATCAACCGCAGCATTTCAAACGGGTTGTCCCGCGCGGCCAGAGAACTTGACCGGATCAGCGGTCTTCTCAGCAACCCGTCGAGGATCGAGAGTGAGGCGGAATATCCAGAGGCTCGTCAATGATTATGAGAACCGTCGCGCGTGTCTAGCACAAGGCCGTTGACTTGGTTTACGCTTTGGATTACTAAAATGAAAACCAAGGAGAAGCAAATGCCATCTGTCGCAAATTGCACCCGCATCGTCACCGGCTTGACTGGCATCTCCACTGGTGAAGTGGCGAAAGTTGCACGGCGACTGATCGACGGAAAATTTCTTCCGAAGAGCAGTGGCCGCGACATTAGACAGGTCAGTGCCAGCCAATTTCTGGTTCTGTTGGGTGCGGTGGCGCTTTCTCGGAAGCCTTCACAGAATGTCGAAATCGCAACCGCCTTGCAGATCCTTCCTCTCGCCTCGGATGATTGCGAGGGCATTTTCTTTCCTGAGATCATCGGTTCGAGGATCGAGTTCAAGGATGAACGCGGTTGGCCCGAAATTTGCGGACATGAAGCCATGTTGGTTTTCCATAAGACACCCAACGGATACACAGTTTCGTTTCAAGAACAGGAAATGTTCTTCGAGTTCTGGCGCAACAAGAGTTGGGGCGGCTATTCCCGGACCAGTTTTACAGTGTCAAAAGAAGGCATTCACTACATCGCCCGTCAATTCGCAATTGCCGACAACCTGGATGAATTGTGCCCACCATTCACCAAGGTCAGCGACAGCGAGCAGGGAGAAGAAATTGATTGATGGAACGCCGCCCCGCCCTTCTCAAGCAATCCGACCTGACCCGTTATGCCAAGGCATTGCAGGCGGCGGGCATTGACGAATGGCGGGTTGTAGCCAGGCCCGACGGCTCACATGAGATCATCGCCAGCAAAGCCACAGGCGGCACCGATACAACGGGCTGGGAGGACGTATGAAACACCGCAAGGAATACCCCGGCGCGACATCTTACACTGACATGAGAAAAAAACGCCGCTGGCGGTATCGGAAAAATGGCAAGACCTTTGGACTCGGCACTGACTACGGATCGCCCGAATTTATTCGCCTCTATGAGGCGGCAGTCAAAGGCGCAAAGGCAAAAGGGATGATTGGCGCGGACAGGATCACCCCCGGCACCGTCAACGACCTGGTTGCGCGGTTCTACACCATCGCCTTTGCGGGCGACCGCCTGGCGAAAAGCACCAAGGCAAGTTATCGTGGAATCATCGAAAAATTCAGGGCAGAGCATGGGCATCGCCCGGTTGCCACGCTGAAACCCCATATCATCGAAACGCTGATCGCAAAGAAGGCGGACACACCGAACGCGGCAAACAACTTTCGTAAGCGGCTTGCGCAACTGCTTGACCACGCGGTGAAACTGGAATGGCTGACCGTCAATCCGGCGCGCCTGACCAAGCCATTGCAGATCGACGGCGGCGGGCATCACACTTGGACAGAGGCTGAAATCAGCCGCTTCTATTCCATCCATGAGCCGGGAACTTTGCCGCACCATATCATGACGCTGATGCTCTGGACCGGCGCGGCGCGCGTTGATGTGGTC